>JANXVK010000606.1 GCA_025351675.1 Rhizobacter sp. | reverse complement strand
TGGAAGGTAGTTCATGTTTTCATACGAGGACCGGCTTCGAGCCGTGCAGCTCTACATCAAGCTGGACAAGCGCATCGGCTTGACCATCCGTCAGCTCGGCTATCCGACGAAGAACGCGCTCTTGAGCTGGCATCGCGAGTTCGAGCAACGCCTTGACCTGCCCGCCGGCTACGTGCGCCAGCCCCGGTACTCGCAGGCGCACAAGGAGCAGGCCGTCAGGCAGTACCTCGATCACGGCCGCAGCATCGCGGCGACGATCAGGGCGCTGGGCTATCCATCGAGGTCATTGCTGTCCGAGTGGCTGCAGGAGCTCAATCCGCAGGAGCCAACACGCGTCGTTGGTCGATCCCCGGAACTGGCGCCTGCAGCCAAGCAATCTGCCGTCATCGCCTTGTGCATGCGACCAGCCAGCGCACAGGTGGTCGCCGAAGAGCTGGGCGTGTCCAGAGGCTCGCTGTACAAGTGGAAGAATCAATTGCTCGGCCACGACGCATCCGCACCCATGAATCGCCAGCAAGACGCCCCGGCAAGCCCTGATCGATCCGAACTGGAACAGCAGCTCGATACGCTGCAGCGAGACATCAGGCGCCTGCAGCTCGAGAAGGACCTGCTGAAGAAGGCGAATGAACTTCTAAAAAGAGAACTGGGCATCGACCGGCAGAGCCTGACGAATCGGGAGAAGACGCAGCTGGTTGATGCCCTCAGACCGACCTATGCGGTGGCGGAACTGCTCTGCGAAGTGGGCTTGCCACGCAGTTCCTACTTCTACCATCGGGCCCAGATGGAGGTCGCGGACAAGTACCTCGACGCGCGACAGGCCATGGCCGACATCTTCGAGCGCAATTACCGCTGCTATGGCTACCGCCGGATGCGCGCCTCGTTGACCGACCAGTCTGTGAACATCTCGGAGAAGGTCGTGCGGCGCCTGATGAAGCAGGAGTGCCTGGTGGCCGCGACGAGCAAACGACGTCGATACGGCTCGTACTTGGGCGAGATCAGTCCAGCCCCCGAGAACGTTCTGAACCGCGACTTCAGCGCGAGTGCGCCGAACGAGAAGTGGCTCACCGACATCACGGAGTTCCAGATCCCGGCGGGCAAGGTGTATCTGTCGCCGATGATCGATTGCTTCGATGGCATGGTCGTCAGCTGGTCGATCGGCACGCGGCCGAACGCCGAGCTCGTGAATACGATGTTGGACGCCGCCGTCCAGAAGATCACTGCAAGCGGCGATCGGCCGGTGGTGCATTCCGATCGTGGTGGCCACTATCGATGGCCTAGCTGGCTATCCCGAATTGCTGAGGCCAAGCTGGTGCGGTCGATGTCCCGCAAGGGGTACTCGCCAGACAATGCAGTGTGCGAAGGCTTCTGCGGTCGCCTGAAGATTGAGATGTTCTTCTCGCGCGACTGGCTATCCACAACAATCCAGGAGTTCGTCGCTGCCTTGGACGCGTACATCCGCTGGTACAACGACGCGCGGATCAAGATCTCACTCGGCTTCCACAGTCCCGTCGAGCACCGCAGGAGCCTGGGGATCGCTGTTTAATCAGTCCAAGTTTTTGGCCGCACCCCCAATCCTCCCCGCTTCAACCCTTGAGCAGATGGCGCCCTGACAACGGCGCCCGACGCGCAGTGGTCCGCGGTTCCGGGCGAGCGGCAATCAACGCCAAGCTGGCCTGACCGTTCAGCCCAGCCGCCGATGCGCCAGCGCCGGCAGCTGCGTCCGCACCGAGGCGATGCGCGTCGTGTCGAGCTCGGCGAGCACGACCCCCTCGCCTTCGGGCAGCACGCCGAGCACCTCGCCCCACGGGTCGACGACCATGCTGTGGCCGAAGGTGAGCCGGCCGTTTTCGTGCCGGCCGCCTTGCGCGGCGGCGATCACGTAGCACTGGTTCTCGACCGCGCGGGCGCGCAGCAGCAGCTCCCAGTGCGCGAGACCGGTGGTGTGCGTGAACGCCGAGGGCACCGAGATCAGGTCGCAGGGCGGCTGGCCTGGAGCGAAGCTGAGTTCGCGGTACAGCTCGGGAAAGCGCAGGTCGTAGCAGACGCTCAGGCCGACGCGAATGGCGCCGACCTGCAGCGCCGTCGGCGTGGCGCCGGCCAGGATCGCGCGGCCTTCGTCGTAGCGCTCGCTGCCGTTGTCGTAGTGGAACAGGTGAATCTTGTCGTAGCGCGCCGCGAGCGTGCCATCGGGCGCGTAGACGCAGTTCGAGTTCAGCACGCGCGTCGGGTCGCCGGAGCGGATCGGCAAGGTGCCGCCGATCAGCCACACGCCGTGCTCGCGCGCCGCGTCGGCGAGCATCTGCTGGATCGGGCCTGAATTCGATCCGTCAGCCGGCGCCTCGGCGATCGCGAGCTTGTCGCGATCGGCGCGACCCATGAAGCAGAAGTACTCGGGCAGCGCGACCAGCTCGGCGCCGTCGCGCGCGGCCTGCGCGATCAGGCGGCGCGCGGTGGCCAAGTTGGCCTCGACGCTCGTGGTCGACACCATTTGCAATGCGGCGATCTTCATGCGCGACCTCGTTTCATTTCTTCGCCGCCGCATCATCGCCGAAGCGGCGCTCGACGCGCTCGACCTTCGGGTCGGCCCACGGCCCGCTGACCCGGAACTCGCGCGTGCCGGCCTCGGTCAGCGGCTTCTTCAAAATCGCCTGCGCGAGAAACGCGCCGAGGCCGATCGCCGGGTTGATCACAGCATACGCGAGCGCGGCGGTGCCGGCGTTGATCTCGGGCACGACGACAACGCGCAGGTCCTGGGTCTCGCGCGCAATGTCGGCGTTGCCTTCCATCAGCACCAGCGCCTGCACGCCGCGCATGCGCAGGTTGTTGGTCACGGCCACGCCCTGCGCAATCTTCACGTCGCCGGTGATGCTGTCGAACGCGAAACCTTCCTGGAACAGGTCGCGAAAATCGAGCGACAGGCGCCGCGGCAGCGACTGCAGGCTGAGCACGCCGAGCAGCCGCGCGGCACCCGGTTCGACCTTCAGGAACTGACCGGAATCGACCGCCACGTTGATCTGCCCGGCGAGCGTCGGGTAGTCGAGCGCGAACGGCGAACCGGTCCAGCCGATCTGGCCCGCGAGCTGGCCCTTGCCGCCGCGCACCGCGCCGCGCGTGCCGAGCCGGTCGAGCAGCGCGCCGCTGTCGGCGACCAGCAGCTTGAAGTCCATCACCGAGCGGCGCGGCGCCTGGGCACCCCGCGCCCCGGTCGGCGCCGCCACCGCCGCCCAGGAGCCGGTCGCGGTGAGCTGCGCCTCGGGGGTCGTGATGTTGAACTTCGACAGCTGCCAATCGCGGCCCTGCGCGCCCGAGCGATTCACGGCCTCGATCTCGACCCGGCCGAGCTTTTTGCCGCGCAGCTCGAAGTTGTCGACCACCACGTCGAGCGCCGGCATCGCCTCGGGCTGCTGGTCGAGCAGGGCCTCGACCTGGTCGTCCTCGCCCTTGGGCAGCGACAGGCGCGCCAGGCGCGCATACACGCGGCCGCCCGCGGTGACCGCGCCGCCGCGTCGCGTCGGGAGGCGGTACTCGAGGTAGCCATTGAGCTGGTCGGCGTCGACGTTCGCGCGCCAGACGCCGCCCTCCTGCGACAAGCCGGCCGAGACGCGCGTGAGGCGCCGCTGGCCGGTGACCAGCTCCTGCACGCGCAGCGCGATCGCATCCGGCATGTACGCGGATTGACCGCCGGCATCGCGCGCGTCGGCGCCGCCAAGCAGTTTGTCGGCGGTTGCCTCCCACTCGTCGGTGACGAACTTGTTGAGGTTGATGCTCGCCGCCACGCCGCTGGCCGGCTGCGGGGCCGGCTCCATCACGCCGACGCCGCCGCGCAGCACCCGCGGTTGCGGGCCGCCCAGATCACGCTGATAAATCGCCTGGATCAGGTTACCGAGCTCGAAGCGCAGCGTGTCGCGCGCGGGCGATCCGGGCGAGAAGGCGACCGTCTCGACGCTGGTCGCGAAGCGCAGCGCGAGCGGCGTCTCGGCGGCCTTCGCAAGCGGCGCCGGCAGATTGATGCCCAGGCCGACGAGGTTGCTGGTGAGGTTGAACTCCGGCTGGCCGTGCACGAAGCCCAGGCTCGCCCGATAGCTCGCCTGCCCGGTCAACATACCGCCCAGGCGCGCGATCTGGCCGAGCTCGGTGGCGCGGCGCAGGCCTTCGGCGCCGACGACGCCCTGGCCGTTGAAGCGCACGCTGCCGTCGGGCTGCGAGCCGCCGTCGAAGCTCGCGTCGCCGCCGTACAGCTTGGCGCTCGCGCCGACGACCGCGAAGCCCTTGTTCGTGAAGTCGACCCGACCCTTCGCACCCGCCAGCAGCGGCGTCTCGGGCGAGATGCGGACATCGTTGCCGGCGAGCGCGACGCTGCCCTTCGCGCTCGTCGCCGCGACTTTCATCAGCGGGATCGCGAGGTTCAGCTTCAGGTCGGCGGCGCCGGTCGCGGTGCTGGTCTCGAGCGCCTTGTCGATCCAGCCGCCGACCGACGTGGTGTTGACGATGCGCAGCATCTCGGCGAGCGGCCCGCGGCCCGCGGCATCGAGCGTCAGCACCGGTTCGGCCTCGAGGTTGCGGATCGTCGCCTGCACCTGCGGGAAGTCGATGCCGCCGAGCTGGGTGCGCCCGTTGCGCAACTCCAGCGTGCCGCGGTCCAGCGCGAGCTCGACGTTGGCCTTCGTCAGCACCGGCCAGGTCGAGATGAACGCCGGCGCGCTGCCGGCCGCCAGCAGGCTGGGCACGAACGCGAAGCGCGCGTCTTCAATCTTCGCGCCGATGCGGAACTCACCGTCCTTCGGCGTCTTCGCGTTGAAGAACGGGAACTCCCACAGATCGCCCCGGACGCGGAAGGTCGCGCTCGCGAGCCGGCCGCCCTGCACCGCGTGTTCGAGGTAGTCGCGCGTGGCCTTTGGCAGACCCAGCGGCAGGTAGCGAAAGGTGCGCTTGGCGACGCCGTTCGCGAGCTTGCCGTCGAGTTCGAGCCGGCCCGGCAGGCGCGCGCCGCGCCCTTGGCGCGCGGGATCGCCGGTGCCGGGGCCGGTGCTCCACAACGCACTGAGCTCGCCGCTGGCGTCTGCGTTAGAGAAACGCGCGTCTTTCACCTGCACGGTGAGCTTGGGCGGTGCGGCCGTGGCGCCGGCGACGGCAGCCGGTGGCTCGATCTTCCACAGCAGTTGCGCGTCGAGCTGGTCGAGCACCAGCAGCGGGTCGTCGAACACGCCGGGCAGGTCGAGCGCGCCACCGTTGATCGCGATGCGCGCGCTGCCGCCGGCCTCGGTCGCCTCGAGCTGCACGGCCGCGCCGCGCAGGCCGGGCCGGCCGACACCGTGCGGCTCGCTCGACGGGCTGGCCGCGAGCGACAGCCCGGCCAGCGTGCCCTTCGCGCGATAGTGCGCGGGGGCGTCGAGCGGACCGTCCCACGAGGTCGTGAGGTCGGTGATCATGCCTTTCGGGTTGACGTCGGCGAGCAGCTTGCGCACCGCATCGCCGATCGGCACGCGGCTCGCGACCTGCGCCATCAGCGCCATGTCGAGCCGCTGCGCGCTGAACTCGCCGCCGCTCGCCGGCTGGCCTTCGTGCTGGCGCCACGCGAGCGTCATGTCGCCCTGCGG
>JANXVK010000604.1 GCA_025351675.1 Rhizobacter sp. | reverse complement strand
TAGCCGATGTCGAGGTCGGTGAGGTGCAGCGAGTTGATGCTCACGTCACACGTCACCGGCAAGCCCTCCGCCTTGGCGCGGCGCACCAGCTCGATGCCGGCGGCACTGCTGAGGCGGCAGAGGTGAACGCGCGCGCGGGTGTCGCGCACCAGCTCGAAGAGGGTGGCGAGCGCGATCGTCTCGGCGATCACCGGCACGCCCGAGAGGCCCATGCGCGTCGCCAGCGCGCCCTTCGCGGCGACACCGTTGCCGAGCCACGCGTCGTTCGGGCGCAGCCAGGTCGTGTAGCCGAAGGTCGCGGCGTACTGCAGCGCGCGGTGCAGCACGAGGGTGTCTTTCAACGCCACTCCGGCTTGCGAGAAACCGACGCAGCCGGCGTCGGTCAGCTCGGCCATCGCGGTCAGCACTTCGCCTTTCAGGTCGCGGGTCAGCGCACCGAGCGGGTACAGGTGCGCGAGGTTCAGGTTGTGGGCGCGAAACTTCAGCATCTGCACCAGACCGGGCTGATCGAGCACCGGATCGGTATCGGGCTGGCAGACGAGGCTGGTGACGCCGCCGGCGACCGCCGCGGCCATCTCGGATTCGAGCATGCCTTCGTGCTCGTGGCCAGGCTCGCGCAGCCGCGCGGCGAGGTCGACGAGGCCGGGCGCGACGATCATGCCGCTCGCGTCGATGATGCGATCGGCCTCGAACTCGGGGCTGACCTTGCCGCGGCCGACGATGCGGCCGGCCGCGATGGCGAGATCGCCGAGCGCGTCGTGATTCGATGCGGGGTCGAGCAGGCGACCACCTTTCACGAGAATCTTCATGCGTTGTTCCCCGCGATGATCGACATCACCGCCATGCGCACCGCGATGCCGAAGGTCACCTGCGGCAGGATCACGCTCTGCGCGCCGTCGGCCACCTCGGAGTCGATCTCGACGCCGCGGTTGATCGGCCCGGGATGCATCACGATCGCGTCCGGCTTGGCGAGCGCGAGCTTCTCCTGGGTCAGCCCGTAGCTCTTGAAGAACTCGGCCGCGCTCGGCAGCATCGCGCCGCTCATGCGTTCGTTCTGCAGGCGCAGCATGATGATCACGTCGGCGCCCGCGATGCCTTCCTTCATGTCGTGGCAGACGCGCACGCCCATCGCGGCGAGGTCGCCCGGCACCAGCGTCTTCGGGCCGACCGCGCGAATCTCGGGCACACCGAGCGTGGTCAGCGCGTGGATGTCGGAGCGCGCGACGCGAGAGTGCACGATGTCGCCGACGATCGCGACCGTGAGCTTGGTGAAGTCCTGCTTGTAGTGGCGGATCGTGTACATGTCGAGCAGCCCCTGCGTCGGGTGCTGGTGCCGGCCGTCACCGGCGTTCACGACATGCACGTGCGGCGCGCAGTGCTGCGCGATCAGGTAAGGCGCGCCGCTCTCGCCGTGGCGCACGACGAACATGTCGGCGTGCATCGCCGAGAGGTTCGCGATCGTGTCGAGCAGGCTCTCGCCCTTGGCGGCCGATGAGCGCGCGATGTCGAGGTTGATCACGTCGGCGCTGAGGCGCTTGGCGGCGATCTCGAAGGTGGTGCGGGTGCGCGTGCTGTTCTCGAAGAACAGGTTGAACACGCTTTTCCCCCGCAGCAGCGGCACCTTCTTGACCTCGCGGTCGTTGACGCTCAAAAAGGTGCCGGCGGTGTCGAGGATGTGGTGCAGCACCGGCCGCGGCAGGCCCTCGATCGACAGCAGGTGGATCAGCTCGCCGTGCGCGTTGAGTTGCGGGTTGCGTCGGGACAGCATCACGCCTCCCGCCGGGCCGCCCCAAGGGGGGCGGCAGCCCCCTTGGGGGGCAGTGCAGCGGCGAAGCCGCAAACGTGGGGGCTCATCGTTCTCCCTCCTTGATGTCGAAGCTGAAGCGGCCGGCGTCGTCCTTCGCGAGCGACAGGCGCTGCTCCTTCGGCAACGTGATCCGCGCCGCCGATACCGCCGCCGCGATCGGCAGCTCGCGCCCGCCGCGGTCGACCAGCACCGCCAAGGTCACGCTCGCCGGGCGACCGAAATCGTAGAGCTCGTTGATCACCGCGCGGATCGTGCGGCCGGTGTAGAGCACGTCGTCGATCAGCACGACGGGCAGGCCGTTGACGTCGAACGGCAGCTTGGTGTGGTCGGCGCCGGCCGTCATGCCGCGTGAGTTGAAATCGTCGCGGTGCAGTGCGCTGGAGATCACGCCGTGCTCGCCGGGCCGTTGCAGGTCACGTTGCAGCCGCTCGGCCAGCCATGCGCCGCCGGACCAGATGCCGACCAGCACGGTGTCGGGTTGGAGCAAGGGCCGCACGCCAGCCAGCAGGTCGGCGTAGAGCGCTTCGGCATCGAGGTTCAGGCTGCTCATTCGAGGGCACTCAAGAATTGATTCAGGATGATCGCGGCCGAGGCCGCATCGAGGTCGCGCGCGCCGCCGGCCGCGGCCTCGGTCGTCGCTTCGGTTGTCGTATACCGCTCGTCGACCTCGTACACCACCAGCTTGAAACGGCCGTGCAGTTGCCGGCCGAAGCGCCGCGCACGCTCGGTATTGTCGTGCGGCGCGCCGTCGGGGTGGAACGGCACGCCGACGACCAGTGCGTGCGGCTGCCACTCTTCGATCAGCTTGCCGATCGCGTCGAAGCGTGCCTCGCCCTCGGCCGCGATCGTGCGCAACGGCTGTGCGCTGCGAGTCAACGTGTTGCCGGTGGCAACGCCGACACGCTTGGTGCCGAAGTCGAAAGCCAGAAACGAAAGCGGTGAGGTAGAACGGGTCGGGGCCGAAGACGCGCTCATGCGTGCCCCGCCTCCCCGCTCAACATGTTCGCGTCGATCCCCAGCAGCGACAAGGCCTTGTCGTAGCGCTGCTCGACCGGCGTGTCGAAGATGATGCCGGGCTCGGCACCGACATTGATCCAGCTGTTGCGGCCCATCTCGTCCTCGAGTTGGCCGGCGCCCCAGCCGCTGTAGCCCAGCGTGATCAGGATCTTCTTCGGGCCGGCGCCGCTCGAGAGCGCCTCCAGCACATCCTTGCTGGTCGTCATCTCGAGCCCGCCGAGGATCTGCAGCGACGAGTTGTAGTGCCCACCCTCGCCTTCGCTGCCGCCCAGGCGCTCGTGCAGCACGAAGCCGCGCTCGGTCTGCACCGGGCCGCCGAAGTAGACCGGCACGTCGGCCAAGTCTTCGCGGTCGAGCGAGAGTTCGACCTTCTCGAACAGGTTCTTCAGATTGATGTCGATCGGCTTGTTGATCACCAGCCCGAGCGCACCGTTGTCGTTGTGCTCGCACATGTAGATCACGGTGCCACCGAACGCGCCCTCGCGCATGCTGGGCATCGCGATCAGGAACTGGTTGGTGAAGTTGACCAGTGCGCGTGCCATGCGGCAAGTTTAATCCTGAGGCAGACTCGGCCCGATGCAAAGGACTTTGAAACGTGCGCTGGTCTGGTTTCGACGCGACCTGCGCGCACATGACCACGCGGCGCTGTACCACGCGCTGCGCGCCGCCGAGCAGGTGTGGTGCGTGTTCGTGTTCGACACCGACATCCTCGACCCGTTGCCGCGGGCCGACCGGCGGGTCGAGTTCATCCACGACAGCGTGGCCGAACTCGACGCGCGGCTGCGCGAGTTCGGCGGCCGGCTGCTGGTGCGCCACGGCCCCGCGCTCGACGAAGTCGTCCGCCTTGCCGGCGAGCTCGGCGTGCAGGCCGTCTACACGAACCACGACGACGAGCCCGATGCGCTCGCGCGCGAAGCGGCCGTGCGCGCCGCGCTCGCGACCGCGGGCGTCGCGCTGCACACCGGCAAGGACCACGTCGTGTTCGAGCGCAGCGAAGTGCTGACCCAAGGCGGCACGCCGTACACCGTGTTCACGCCGTACAAGAACGCCTGGCTGAAGAAGCTGGAGCCGTTCTTCGTCAAGGCGTACCCGGTCGAACGCCACGCGGCGAGCCTCGCCGCGCCGCCGGCCGGCGTTTCGACCGCGTTGCGATCGCTGGCGTCGCTCGGCTTCGAGCGCAGCAACCTGCATGCTTTGGAGATCCCGACCGGCAGCAGCGGCGCGAAAACCTTGCTCGCCGACTTTTTGGCGCGCATCGACAGTTACGGCGAAGCGCGCAACTTTCCCGCGATCAAGGGCCCGAGCTACCTGTCGGTGCATCTGCGCTTTGGCACCGTGTCGATCCGCGAACTCGCGGCCGCGGCCTGCGCGCGCATCGAGCAAACGAGCTCGCCCGGCGCCGCGGTGTGGCTCTCGGAGCTGATCTGGCGCGACTTCTACCACCAGATCCTGCACCACCACCCGCACGTCGTCGGTGCGAGTTTCAAGCCCGAGTACGACAGGATCCGCTGGAAAGAAGGCGCCGACGCCGATGAACTGTTCGCGGCTTGGTGCGAAGGCCGCACCGGCTACCCGCTGGTCGACGCGGCGATGGCGCAGATCAACCAGACCGGCTACATGCACAACCGGCTGCGCATGGTCGTCGCGAGCTTCCTGACGAAAGATCTGGGGCTCGACTGGCGCCGCGGCGAAGCCTATTTCGCGACCCATCTGAACGATTTCGACTTGGCCGCGAACAACGGCGGCTGGCAGTGGGCGGCATCGACCGGCTGCGACGCGCAACCGTACTTCCGCATCTTCAATCCGATCACGCAGAGCGAGAAATTCGACCCGGCGGGCAAGTTCATCCGCCGCTACCTGACGCAGCTGGCGGCACTGCCCGACAAGCTGATCCATGCACCTTGGCTCGCAAAGCCGGCCGACCTGCTCGCCGCCGGCATCACGCTCGGCCGCGACTACCCGCCGCCCATCGTCGACCACGACGCAGCGCGCAAGCTGACGCTCGAACGCTTCGCGGTCGTGAAAGCCCAAGCCTAAGCGTCGACCCGATTGCGCGTGTAGCGCGCGACCAGCGCCAGCAGGTCCTCTTCCGAGTACGGCTTGCCGAGGTAGTGGTCGACGCCGAGCTGGGCCGCGTACTCGCGGTGCTTCTGCGCGATCCGCGACGTGATCATGATCACCGGCAGGTCGCGCAGCCGCGCGTCGGCACGCATGTTGCGCACCAGATCGAAACCGTCCATGCGCGGCATCTCGATGTCCGACAGCACGATCGCGGGAATCGCTTCGGCGAGCCGTTCGAGCGCATCGAGGCCGTCCTTCGCCAGCACGACGCGGTAGCCCTCGCGCACCAGCAGGCGCTGCGTGACACGGCGTACCGTCAGTGAATCGTCGACGACCATCACCAGCGGCGCCTCGGCCACCGCCGGCGCGTGCGCGATCGGCACCGCCGCCTGCGTGCTCGGCGCCAGCAGGGCAGCCCGCGTCGCTTCGCGGGCGGCCTCGCCGTAAAGCGTGGCGAGCGCGACCGGGTTGTAGATCAGCGCGACCGCGCCCGACGCGAGCAGCGTGATGCCCGCCAGGCCCGGCAGCCGCGAGAGCTGCGGCC
>JANXVK010000569.1 GCA_025351675.1 Rhizobacter sp. | reverse complement strand
GGCGAGTACATCGAGTTCACGAACCTCGGCGCGACCGCGATCGACTTCACCGGCTGGTCGTTCGACGACAACTCGCGCACCGCCGGCGTCATCAGCCTGTCGGGCTTCGGCAGCGTCGCCGCCGGCCAATCGGTGCTGTTGACCGAAGCGGCGGCGGCCGCCTTTCGCGCCGCGTGGGGCCTCGCCTCGAGCGTCAAGGTGATCGGTGAGAACGCCGCCAACCTCGGCCGCGCTGACGAGATCAACCTGTTCGACGCGAGCGGCTCGCTGATCGATCGCCTGAGCTACGGCGACCAGACCTTCGTCGGCACGGTCCGGGCCCGGAACCGCAGCGGCAACCCGCTGAGCCTGGCCGACCTGACGCCGCAGATCGTGACGACCGGCTGGGTGCTCGCGAGCGCCGGCGATGCGTTCGGCTCGTACGCCTCGACGCTGGGCGATCTCGGCAACCCCGGCAGCTTCGCCGTCGCCGCGCCGATCCCCGAGCCGTCGACATACGCGCTGCTGTTCGCGGGCCTCGGCGTGGTCGTCACGGTCGCGCGCCGCCGCGGCTCCCGAGGCCATTGAAATCCTTCTGAACCCGGAGCACACGATGCTGAAAAGTCCCTGATCGCCGCGGCCTTGGCGTGCACCTTCGGCGCCTCGGCGCAAACCTCGATCAACCTCGCGAACTATCAAGTCAGCGGCAACTTCACGCTGGCCGTGCTCGGCGGCCTCGGCCTCGAAGCCTCGGCGGTGACTTATGCGCGCGACCGCGGGACGCTGTTTTTCGTCGGCGACGAAGGCTTGGGCGTGGTCGAAATCTCGCGCACCGGCCAGACGCTCGGCTCGATGGCGTTCAACTGGGCCGGCACCGGCAGCAGCAACAATGACGCCGAAGGCCTGACCTACCTCGGCGATGGCCAGCTCGCGGTGGTCGACGAGCGCCCGCAGATCGCCTACCGGTTCGGCTACACGGCAGGCGGCACGGTGACGCTGGCGAACCAGCCGCGCGCCAGTGTGGGCAGCACCACGGGCAACGTCGGCAACGTCGGCACCGAAGGCATCAGCTTCGACCCGCGCGACGGCAGCTTTGTCAGCGTCAAGCAGGACAGCCCGGTCGAGCTGCGTGCCGGCGCATTGACGTTCTCCACCAGCGGCGGCACGTCGGGCATGACGACGCTGTTCAGTGGCGCGACATCGCTGTTCGGGGTGAACAGTTTCTCCGACGTCCAAACGCTCTCGCCGGTCGACGCGCTGGCCGGCACGGCCGCAGCGAACAACCTGCTGATCCTGAGCCTCGATTCGCGCCGCCTGTTTGAAATCTCGCGCAGCGGCCAGATCCTCAGCTTCCTCGATCTCACGGGCGTGACCAGCCAGGCGATCGAAGGCCTGACGGTCGACGAGCTCGGCACGATCTACTTGATGGCCGAAGACTCGGGCACGCCGAACTCGCGGCTGTTCGTGCTCAGCGCGGTAAATGCGGTGCCCGAGCCCGAAACCTATGCCCTGATGCTCGGCGGGCTCGGCGGGCTCGGCGGGCTCGGCGTGATGGCGTGGGTCGCACGGCGCCGCAAGGCGCGCACCACGGCGTAGTCACGTCTGCCGGAACAGGTGCACGCAGCTGCGTTCGTCGAGCGGCTTCACCAGACAGTCGAGCGCGCCCTGCGCGAACGCGTCGACGGCGTACTGGTCGAACGCGGTCACGAACACGACCTCGGCGCGCGGCCCGATGCAGCGCGCCGCCTCGACGCCGTTCATGCCCGGCATGTGCACGTCGAGGAACACGATCTGCGGGCGCAGATCGTCGAACGGCTCGACCGCCTCGCGCCCGTTGCGTGCCCGCGCAACCACCCGCAACTCGTGCCACAGCCGCATCAGGTGCGCGCCGAGCAGCTCGCGCAGCAGCGGCTCGTCGGCAGCGATGAGTGCGGTGGGGGTGCTCACCGCGACTCCGCCAGCGCCGGCCCGCGACAGCGGGCGGCAGCGCCGAGCCGGCGTCGGCCCGAAGTGCGGTCGTCGCCCTAACTTTTGCCTGCAGTCGCCGGCGCCGGTGCCGGTGCCGCCGACTGCGGTTTCAGCGTGCGCAGGTACGCGACGATCGCGGCCATGTCGGTATCGCTGATGTTTCTGTAGAACTCGAAAGCCATCGGTGGACGATACGGCTGCCCGTTGCGGTCGACGCCTTCGCGCACCGCCTTCATGATCTGCGCATCGCTCCAGTCTTTCAGCCCGGATTCGTGCGGCGTCAGGTTGCGCGAGACGCTCTTGCCCCACGGACCCTCGAAGACGAAGCCGCCCGCGCCGAGCCGGTCGGTCTGCAGCACCCCTCGCGCACTGCGCGGCGTGTGGCACTCCATGCAGTGGCCAATGTTGGCAAGGTACGCGCCGTACTTCACCCCGTCGCTCGCGGCCGGCGCTTTGACGGTTTTCAGTGGCGGTCCGTAGTTCGGCGGCAGCGGCAGGCTGTAAACCGATTTCGGCACCTCATTCTTGACTGCCGGCTGCGCCCGCAGGTACACGACGATGGCCGCGACATCGCGGTCCGACATGTCGCGGTAGAACTCGACCGGCATCGGCGGACCGACGATGCGCTTGTCGGGCCGCACGCCTTCGCGAATCGCCTTGACCAGTTGCGCGTCGCTCCATTTGCCGATGCCGGTTTCGGAGTCGGGCGTGATGTTCGACGCGTAGGCCTTGAACGGCCCCTCGTCGAACAGCATGCCGCCCGATAAACCCTTCTCGGCCAGGATCTGCCCCTTGTCGCCGCGGACCGCATGGCAGTTGCCGCAGGCCACGACACTGCGCATCAGGTAGGTGCCACGTTCGAGCGGCGTCTCGGCGCGTGCCCCGCCGCCAAACGCCACCAGCACGCCCGCGAACACCATGACTGAAAACCTGTTCATAGCCGACCCTCCGCACCTCCCCTGAGGCGACGCGGAGTGTGTCAACGAGTTACCTGAATGTCAATGCGGCTGCGGCAACGGGCGCAAAAGCGCGCGGCCGGGCGCGCGCTTCGAGCACCGCCGGCGTCGCCGGGTCGAAGTCGCAGTCGTAGTCGACCGGCAGCCAGGCGCCGGCCGCGTTGCGAAATTCGGCGCGGCCGCCGCCGAGCGTCACGCTGCCGCGCGCGGCCTGCAGCCGGGCAAAGCGGTCGAACCTCGGGGTCGCCGCATCCGCATCGAGCGAGCGCACGCCGAAGCTCGCGAGCTGCTCGACCGAAGCCGAGCACGCGGTGGTCGCGGGCACCATCACCTTGGCTGCGGCGCAGCGCGCGTCGCAGCCCGCGTCCACGATCGCGGCCGGGACCGTGGCCTCGGCCGTCGCAGGCGCGTGCACTACCGCGGGCACCGCGGCGTCGGGTGCCCGTGCGCCCGGGCGAAGCAGCCACGCCAGCCCGACACCCAACACCAGCGCTGCCGTGACCAGCGCCGCGCGCCGCCACGGCCGGGACGCCGGCGCGCGGTACGGGATCGCCACGTCGCGGTTACGGCATCATCGTCGCCGCGGCCTTGATCGCCTGTCGGATGCGGCCGTAGGTGCCGCAGCGACACATGTTCTCGATCGCGTCGATGTCGGCGTCGGTCGGGCTCTTCGTGCGGCTGAGCAGATCGACCGCGGCCATGATCTGCCCCGGCTGGCAAAAGCCGCACTGCGGCACGTCGATGTCGAGCCACGCCTGCTGCACCGGGTCCAGCGTGTCGCCGTTGGCCAGGCCCTCGATCGTCGTGACCTTCTTCCCGCGCACCGACGAAACCTTGCTGACGCAGGTCTGCACCGCCTTGCCGTTGACCAGGCAGGTGCATGCCTTGCAGACATTCAGGCCGCCGAAGGTTGTCATTGCGACGACATCTCTGACGTGCGTTTTCCCGGTGCATCCGCAATCACCGAAAGACGTATCGCCTCGCAGGCGATCCAACTCGCTGAAAAAAAACATCCGGCACCACGAACAACGATGCGCCGCGAGGAGACAAGAATGCAAACGCTTCAGAACATGCTGCGCGAAAGTCTGTGGGCCGCCGCGTTGAGCGAGGACGAAATCGACGCCGTCGTGCGTGAATCGCACGAGCGACTGGTGCCGCTCGGCGGCCATGCGATGCGCTGCGGCGACCCCGCCGAGCACTGGGTCGGCGTCATCGACGGGCTGATCAAGATGTCGGTGACGCAGGCCGACGGCCGGCAGGCGACGTTCACCGGCGTGACCGCCGGCGGCTGGGCCGGCGAGGGGTCGATGCTCAAACCCGGCCCGTGGCGCTACGACGGCGTGGCCGCGCGCGATTCACGCCTGGCCTGCGTGCCGCGCCACACCTTCGAACGGCTCGTGACGACGAACCTGGCGTTCAACCACTTCCTGCTGTCGCACCTGAACGTACGCCTGAGCCTGTTCATCGGCCTGGTCGAGTACGACCGGCTGCTCGGCCCGAGCGCGCGCGTTGGGCGCTGCCTCGCGAGCTTGTTCCACCCCGACCTGTACCCGCGCGTTGGCGACTTCGTGCAGTTGAGCCAGGAGGAGATCGGCCTGCTCTCGGGCGTGTCGCGGCAGCGCACCAACGAAGCGTTGCACGAGCTCGAACGCGCCGGCCTGCTGCGGGTCGAGTTCGGCGGCGCGACGGTGCTCGATCTGGCCGGCCTGCGGGCTTATGGCGGCGCCGCAACCGTGTCCGCCGCCAAGGCGGGCAACCTGTCGCGCTGAGCTCGAACATCAGCTCCCCGGGAACCCGGCAAGCCACGGCTGGGCGAACGCGAACCATCCGCCCACCCCATAAACGATGACGCTGAACGCATACACGCGCAACGAGGTCTTGCGCGTCGTGAGGCATGCCTGGCGCAGCGCCGGGTCGGTCGGGCATGGGGCGGTCCGGTTGCGCCATTGCAGGACGCCGCTCGCGGCGATCGCCAGGCCAGCGACCACGAAGAGTCCCTCCTTGTGCTCGCTGAGCCAGACGACCTGCGGGAAGACCGACACCAGCGACGAGAGCGCGGCACCCGCGCCGAGCGCCACCAGCAGCGCCGGCAGCGCGCAACAGACGAGGGTGCCGGAGCTGGCGAACAGACTCAGCACCGAGGTCCACAGGCTCGTGCGTGATTCGACGATGCCGTCGGCGCTCACCTTTTCGCCTTCATGCCGGCCTTGATCTCGGCCACCGACTGTTCGACCGTCTCGAGCTTCGTCACGTCGTAGCCGGCGTCGGTGATTTCGGCGGTGATGGTCTTGGCGTCCAGGGTTTGACCGTCCCTGGCCTCGACGACCACCACCTTTTGCTTCAGGTCGACGTAGATCGCCTTGGTGGCGGGCAATTTGGACAGGCGCTTTTCAATGCCTTGCGCGCAGAAGGCGCAGACCATGCCGTTGACGGTCGCCTTGACGCTCGTGGCGGCAAACGAGGAGGCGGCGGCGCCGGCGAGAACCGCGGCAATCAGCAGTTGGGAATGGTGTTTCATCGATGTTCCTTTCAGAAGATGTACATCAAGTTCGCGCGAGCCTGTCTGGCGTTGTTGACCCCCAGCTCGACGAAGTAGCGGTTGTGAATCAGGCGAAGCATGGGCGTGATCTCGGTCTTGTCCGACAGGCCCCGCATGCGGCGGGCTTCGAGCACCAGCCAGGGCTGGATCTCGTCGTAGTCGACTTCGTAGAACGAGAACGCGGCACGAACCGATGCGAAGTCGTGGTTCAGATTCTTCGCGCGGTACAGACGCGCGGTGGCGGCGAGGTACACACGGGTCGTCTCGTAGTCCACCTGCACGCCAGGCGCCAACGCAAGCTTCGACCCTTGGAAGTCGTTGCCGCGGATGGCACCCGCGCCGGCGAAGAACCACACGTTGGCTTGCGCGTCGGCAAGATTCCACCGCTTCAGAAGCCGCGTGTAGTTGACCTCCACGAGCGTGCGCGTCCTGGTCTCGTCGTCGGAACGCATGTACAGGCCACCCGCGCCAATCGCGTCGCGTGGCGTCAGCGCGTAGTTGACCCAGGCTTCGCGCCAGTTCGGGCTGGCGTCCGCCATGCCCATCGCGCTGCCCTTGAAGCCCATCGGCGCCGCGCTGGCCACGCCGGTGCTCAAGGCAACGGCCAGTGAGGTCACGAGGCGCCTCATCGCTGCGCCTCGATCCGTTGCACGATCAATTCGCTGTCTTGTTCCAGCACCTCGAAGCGCACCTTGTCGCCGACCTTCAACGGCGCCAGCACGGCGGCGTCCTTCACCTTGAAGGCCATGGTCATGGCGGCCATCTTCACGATCTTGATCGGCGCGTGCGTCAGGGTGATGCGGCTCCGTTCCGGATCGAGTTTCACGACCTCGCCGCGCACCCATTCGGTATCCGCCCAGGCGGGCGGGGTGCAGGCCAGCGCGGCGGCCAGCATGAGCTCGTTCATTTGATCTCCAGCAGTGGCTCGGAGCGAACCACGGGTCATGTCAGCGCAGAAAACTGCGGGCGCAACTTGGGCTTGGAGATCAGAAAATGGGCGGCTTGAGCGTCGGCGCCGGCGCGGCGCTCACGAAGTCAACGCCACCCGGCAGCGGCGTGGCATCGGTCGCAAAAGTGATGATGTCGAGCTTGGTATCGGCCAGCTCCGCCAGCGGGACGCACAACCCGCAGGAAGTGCAGTTTTCCATTCCCGCGGGCGCCTGCGTGGCATTGGCGTCAGGGTTGGTCGCACTCCGCTGGGCGTGCATCGGGCAGCCCGGTGGAATGGTGCTGGCAATGCGGGACGCCGCGCCGCTGGTCGCCATCTGAACGCTCATGAAGTCTCCAGCCCAGCCTCGCAGCGGGAGCAGAACGATCATGAACATGATGAACAGGCGAGTCACCCGCCAATGATACGCGGCGAGCCGTCGTCGCGCAGTTTGCTCAGATCGAGCGCGCGACGACGGCATGGGCATGTCGCACATTGCCATACAAGACAAGGCGCATGGCCAAGTCCATTCGTGTCTCCGCGATCGCCGATGCGGGGCTGAAGGTGGCGAAGCGCTGGGGGTTCATGTGGCGGATGCGATCGCACCCGTCGCTGATTCCCGCGGGGCCGTTCCGGACGCGGAAGTGGCCGGCGTTGAAGGCGCTGATGTCGGACGGGCAGGCGAGCAGTTTCGCGGCGCCGGCTTCGGTGCGGGTGGGGCGGGCAAGGACCCGGTCTCAGCATGAAGTAGCAAAGCAAGGATTCCTTACTCTGTCGGAAAGACGATCATGCTCGCCAAGATGACCTCCAAGAACCAGCTCACGCTGCCCAAGAGCATCACCGCGTCGGTCGGAGCGGCCGAGTATTTCGACGTCGAGGCGCGCGGCGGCCAGATCATCCTGACG
>JANXVK010000561.1 GCA_025351675.1 Rhizobacter sp. | reverse complement strand
ATCGCCACAAGCAGCAGTCGATGATTCTGGTGCCGAAGAACACGCCCGGCATCACGATCGTGCGCGACATGGCGCTGCTCGGCGTCTACGACCCGCCGTTCGGCCACCCCGAGATCCTGTTCGAGAACGTGCGTGTGCCGGCCTCGAACATCCTGCTCGGCGAGGGCCGAGGTTTCGAGATCGCACAAGGCCGCCTCGGGCCGGGGCGCATCCATCACTGCATGCGCGCGATCGGCATGGCCGAAGCCTCGCTGGAAATGATGTGCAGGCGCCTCGTCTCGCGCACCGCGTTCCACAAGCTGCTGGCCGATCAGGGTGTGTGGCGCGAGCGGATTGCCGAGTCGCGCATGCTGATCGAGCAGTCGCGCTGGATGGTGCTGAGCGCGGCTTGGCGCATGGACACCGTCGGCAACAAGGTGGCCGCGAAAGAGATCGCGATGATCAAGGTGCTGACGCCGAACAACTGCGTCAAGGTCGTCGACTGGGCGATGCAGGCCTTCGGCGCGATGGGCCTGAGCCAGGACACGCTGCTGACTTGGTTCTACGCCTACCAGCGTCACTTGCGCGTCGCCGACGGGCCGGACGAAGTGCACCGCAACGCGATCGCGAAGCAGGAGCTTGCAGCCTATTTGTAGAAGCGGTTCGTGGCGCAGATCCTCTCGTCGCCACGCCGGTTGAGCACGACGACTTGCGTGCGCCGCGGCGCGACCCCGGAGCTGCGCGCGCTGTTTTGCGTCTGTGCCGCTGGCGTGAGGCTCAGGCGCTGCTGTCGACGGTTGCCAGATAGCGCGGCGGGCGGCGCGCCTTCGTCGTCTGCTCGAACGAGTAGGCCAGCGCCAGCAGCCGCGCCTCGCTCCAGGCGCCGGCGAAGAAGCTCAGCCCGACCGGCAGCCCGTGCACGAAGCCGGCTGGCACCGAGATGCTCGGCGTTCCGGCGACCGCCGGCGGCATTGTGCTGCCGCCGCCGACGAAGTGGTCGCCGACGACGAGGTCGCTGCACCACGCCGGGCCGCCGGTCGGCGCGATCAGCGCGTCGAGGCGGTGCGTTTTCATCACCGCGTCGATGCCGTCGTCGCGCGCGACCTTCAGGCACAGCGCGCGGGCCTTCAGGTAATCGTCGTCGGTCAACGGTCCCTTGGCCTGCGCCTTGATGAACAGTTCCTGCCCGAACCATTTCATCTCGGTCGCGGCGTGGCGTTCGTTGAAGGCGATCACGTCGGCCAGCGTCCTGACCTTCGCGCCCGGGCCGAGCGCGGCGAGGTACGCGTTCAGGTCGGCCTTCAACTCGTAGAGCAGCACGGTCAGCTCGGCGTCGCCGATCGATTCGATCGCCGGCAAGGTGACCGGGTCGACGAGTACCGCGCCAGCTTTCTCCAGCGCGGTGAGCACGCCGGCGAACACACGGTCGGTCGGCTCGTGAAAACCGAAGAACTGGCGTGCCACGCCGAGCCGTGCGCCTTTCAGCGCGTTGGCGTCGAGGCCGGCGAGGTAGTCGACGATGCGCCTCGATTCGGCGCCGCCCATTGCCGCGTCGCCCGCATCCGCGCCGACCAGCCCGCCGAGCAGCAGCGCGCAGTCGCGCACGCTGCGCGCCATCGGGCCGGCAGTGTCCTGGCTGTGCGCGATCGGCACGATGCCGCTGCGGCTGATCAGGCCGATCGTCGGTTTCAGCCCGACGAT
Source organism: Rhizobacter sp. (assembly GCA_025351675.1). Taxonomy (GTDB): domain Bacteria; phylum Pseudomonadota; class Gammaproteobacteria; order Burkholderiales; family Burkholderiaceae_C; genus LMDS01. The sequence goes on along the minus strand of JANXVK010000561.1, from coordinate 4,017 downwards.
GCCGCAGCACGACGACGGGCTCAGAATCGATCCGTCGGTTTCGGTGCCAACCGCTGCGGCGCACAGGCTCGCGGCGACCGCGGCGCCCGAGCCCGAGCTTGAGCCGGAGCTGCTGCGATCGAGCGCATATGGGTTGCGCGTGAGGCCGCCGCGTGCGCTCCAGCCGCTGCTGCTCTGGCTGCTGCGGATGTTGGCCCACTCGCTCAGATTCGTCTTGCCCAGGATCACCGCGCCGGCCGCGCGCAGCCGCTGCACCACGAACGCGTCGGCCGGCGGCTGGCTGCCTTCGAGCGCGAGCGAACCGGCGGTGGTCTGCATGCGGTCGCGGGTGGCGATGTTGTCCTTGATCAGGATCGGGATGCCGTGCAGCGGGCCGCGCGGGCCTTTCGCCCTGCGCTCGGCGTCGAGCGCTTCGGCGATGGCCAGCGCATCCGGGTTCAGTTCGATCACGCTCAAGAGTGTCGGCCCGCGCCGGTCGATGCGCTGGATGCGCTCGGCGTAGTCGGAGACGAGGCGCTGCGACGTGACGCGGCCGGCGGCCAAGTCGGCCTGCAGGTCGGCGAGCGAGCGTTCTTCGAGCGCGATTGCGTTCATGCGGTCTCCGGCGGGGGCGGGTGCGGCCACGGGTTGGGCCACGGCGGGCAGCAAGGCGCCTGTGGCGCTGCCGATCAGAAGCTGGCGACGGTTCGAGTTCATGGCGCCGATTCTGACCGTGGCCGCGTCATCTTGCGACCTCATGGTGTCCGCCGATCGTGTAGAACGGGGCCCACATCGGCCCGCAGGCCGGGCGAGGAGACAAGACAGATGGACAGCGCCCGGTTCACCGGCACCGCCGCCGTGCAGGAGCGGCACCGCTTCGACGAGGCGGCACTCGCGCGCTACCTGCGCGCGCAGCTGCCGGGGTTTGCCGGGCCGTTGCGGGTCGAGCAGTTCAAGGGCGGACAGTCGAACCCGACCTTTGTGCTGATCACGCCGGAATCCGAACACGCGAGCTACGTGCTGCGCCGCAAGCCACCGGGCAAGCTGCTGCCGTCGGCCCACGCGATCGACCGCGAGTACCGCGTGATGCGCGCATTGCACGGCTCCGACGTGCCTGTTCCCGAGACCTTCTTCCTGTGCGAGGACGAGGCCGTCATCGGCACTGCGTTCTGCGTGATGCAGCATGTGCCCGGCCGCATCCTGTGGGATCCGGCGCTGCCGGGCATGAGCGCCACCGAGCGCACCGCGATCTTCGACAGCATGAACGCCGCGATCGCCGCGCTGCACACCGTCGACTACGCGGCCGTCGGCTTGGCCGACTACGGCAAGCCGGGCAACTTCTTCGCGCGCCAGATCGGGCGCTGGACCTCGCAGTACCGCGCCTCCGAGACCGAGCGCATCGAGGCGATGGAGCGGCTGATCGAGTGGCTCCCGGCGCACATCCCGGCGAGCGACGCCGCCGTGCTGGTGCATGGCGACTACCGGCTCGACAACCTGGTGTTCCACGCGACCGAACCGCGCGTGGTTGCCGTCCTGGATTGGGAGCTTTCGACCCTCGGTCACCCGATGGCCGATTTCGCCCACCACGCAATGGCCTGGCTCATGCCGGCCGGCGAGATGCGCGGGTTGGTCGGGCTCGATCTGCCCGCGCTCGGCATCCCGGGTGCAGACGCCTACCTCGCACGCTACTGCGAGCGCACCGGCGCCGCTGCGCCGTCGGCGATCGAGTGGGAGTTCTACATCGCCTGGAATCTGTTTCGCGGCGCGGCGATCTCGCAGGGCATCCTGAAGCGCGCGCTCGACGGTTCGGCGGCCAGCGCCTACGCGCTGAACGCCGGCAGCAAGGCGCGCGCGCTGGCCGATGCGGCGTGGGCGCGCATCGAGGTCGGTACCGGGCAAACCCCCAACTGACGCCGCCCCGACCCACGCGATAGTCAGAACAGTCAGACAAGACGAACTGCGGCTGCGCGCCCGCGCGCCCGATCCTTGAGGAGACAACTTTGGCCGACCATCCCTGGATCAAGAACTACCCCGACGGCGTGCGCTGGGACGCCGAACTGCCGCTGATGCCGGTGCAGCAATTGCTCGACGACGCGGTGAAACGCTGGCCCGACAACCCTGCAATCGAGTTCATGGGCCGCACGCTCAACTACTCGGAGTTCGGCGATCTGGTGAATCACGCGGCCAAGGGATTCCAGTTGCTCGGCGTCGGCCCCGGTGTGCACGTCGGCCTGTACCTGCCGAACACGCCGCACTATCCGATCGCCTTCTTCGGCGCACTGAAGGCCGGTGCAACCATCGTCAACTACTCGCCGCTCGATGCCGAGCGCGTGCTCGCGCACAAGATCGACGACAGCGAGACCGACTTTCTCGTCACGCTCGATCTCGCGGTGCTGTACCCGCAGATGGGCCGACTGGTCGCCGGCTCCGGGCCCAAGAGCTCGCGGCTCAAGAAGCTGATCGTCGGGAACCTCGCCGACTACGCGGCGAATTCGACCGCGGTGCGCGCGCACCTGCAGGGCGCCGGGCAACTCGCGCCGGTTGCGGTCGACGACAAGCACATGGCCTTTGCGCAACTCCTCGAGAACGACGGCGTCTACACGGCCCATGCGCTCGGCGACCTGCGCCAGGCCGTCGTCGCGCTGCAGTACACCGGCGGCACCACCGGCCTGCCGAAGGGCGCGATGCTGACCCACGCGAACCTCACATCGGCGTGCGCGCAATATTTCGCCACCTCGCAGGGCAACCCGCGCGTGCTCACCGAAGGCGCCGAGCGCGTGCTCGTCGTGCTGCCGCTGTTCCACATCTACGCGCTGACCGTGAACCTGCTGTACGGCGTGCGGCTCGGCGCGTTGCTGGTGCTGCACCCACGCTTCGATGTCGACGCCGTCATCAAGGACCTGATTGACAAGAAGATCAGCCTGTTCGCCGGCGTGCCGACGATGTACATGGCGATGTCGGCGCACCCGCGCGTGATCACCGGCGAGTTGAAGTCGCTGCAGTTCTGCGGCTCGGGCGGCGCGCCGCTGCCGGTCGAGGTAGCGAATCGTTTCGTCGAGCTCACCGGCTGCAAGCTGAACGAAGGCTGGGGCATGACCGAGACCTCGCCGACCGGCACCTTCACGCCGGTGCACGGCATGCGCAAGGCGGGTTCGTGCGGCATGCCGCTGCCGGGCATCGAGCTGAAGTTCGAGAGCCTCACCGACCCGGATCAGGAGGCAAAGCTCGGTGAACCGGGCGAGCTCTGCATCCGCGGCCCGAATGTGATGAAAGGCTACTGGAAGAACGAGGCGGCGACCGCCAAGTCGATGACGAAAGACGGCTTCTTCCGCAGCGGTGATGTCGCGCGGATGGATTCCGACGGCTTCGTCTTCATCGTCGACCGCACCAAGGACATGCTGCTGTGCGGTGGGTTCAATGTCTACCCGCGTGTGATCGAAGAGGCGATCTACGAGCACCCGGCGGTCGAAGAGGTCTGCGTGATCGGCATTCCCGATGCGTACCGCGGCCAGTCGCCGAAGGCCTTCATCAAGCTGAAGAAGGACGCACCGGCGTTCACGCTGGAGGCGCTGAAGGACTTCTTGAAGGACCGCATCGGCAAGCACGAGATGGTGCAGGAAATGGAGTTGCGCGCCGAACTGCCGAAGTCGCCGGTCGGCAAGCTGCTGAAGAAGGATCTGGTCGAGGAAGAAGCCAAGAAGCGCGAGAAGTGACAACCCCTTGACGCCTGCGGCGTTGTCCCCCGAGGGGCGCTCGGTCCGCTTGGGGCGGCCCGGCGCTGGCCCGAGATTGCCTGAGCCGCGTCGCGAGCACATCAAAGGAGAGAACAGCCATGATCCACCTCAGCGGCATCGACGCCTCGTTCCTGCACTTTGAAACGCCGGAGATGCCGATGCATGTCGGCAGCCTGCAGATCGCCGACCTGCCCGAGGGCTGCGCCGGCAACTGCTACAAAGACGTGAAGCGCTGAATGGCCACGCGCATGCACCTCGCTTCGGTGTTCCAGCGCAGGCTCGCGCTGATGCGGTTCGACCTGGC
>JANXVK010000516.1 GCA_025351675.1 Rhizobacter sp. | reverse complement strand
GCTTCGAGTTCCGTTTGCATCTGCGAAATCCACTTGTAGGGCGGAATGATTTTTTCAGCATCCTTCGAGCCCACTTCGCTCAGCACGCGCACGTACTTGCTCAGCTCGCGGATGTACTCGCATTTGCGGTCGTGGTCGAGGTCGATGCTGCATGTTCACCTGGATGAGCGTGCAGGACAACGTCGAGTTCGGGCCGCTCGCCATCGGCAAATCGAAAGCCGAGGCGGCACACATCGCGGCGCGCTACGTCGAGATGGTGGGCCTGTCGAGCTTCGCGAAGCGCTACCCCTACGAGCTCTCGGGCGGCATGCAGCAGCGCGTCGGCATCGCACGCGCGCTCGCCAACGACCCGCAGATCCTGCTGATGGACGAACCCTTTGCCGCGCTCGACGCGCAGACCCGCGAGCTGCTGCAGGAAGAGATCAAGCGCATCTGGCAGAGCACGCGCAAGACGGTGCTGTGGATCACGCACAGCATCGAAGAGGCGCTGTTTCTCGCGACCGACATCGTCGTGATGTCGGCGCGGCCGGGCCGCATCAAGGCCCGCCTCGCGCCGCAGTTCGCGTTGAGCGAAGACCCCGCCGTCGTCGCGAGCGCTGAATTCGTGCGCATGAAGGCCGAGATCTTCGGCATGCTGCGCGAGGAGGCGCTGATGGCGCAGCAGCAGGAGGCGGCGCGATGAGCGCGCGCAGAGCATCCGGCGGCCGCGGTGGGCGTTCACGCTGGATCAACCTCGGTTCGTTCCTGACGCTGTTGCTGGCCTGGGTGCTGGTCACCACACCGTTCGGCGAGAAGGCGCTGGTCGCGCCGCTGTTCCTGCCGTCGCCGCTGGCGGTGTGGAACACGTTCCTGACGCTGATCCAGAACGGCTACCAGGGCAAGAGCCTGTGGTACCACCTCGGCATCAGTCTGTTTCGCTTTGGCCTCGCGTTCACGATGACGATCGTGGTCGCCGTGCCGCTCGGCCTGTGGATGGGCATGAACGAGACCGTCAAGGCGGTGCTCGATCCGCCGATCGAGATCAGCCGCCCGATGCCCAAGCTCGCGCTGCTGCCGCTGCTGATCATCTGGTTCGGGATCGGCGAGGTCGCGAAGGTCGTGATCATCGTGCTGGCGCTGTTCCCGATCCTGTCGATCAGCGCGATGCAGGCGGTGCGCGGCGTCGGCCGGCGCAAGGTTCAGGCGGCGATGGCGCTGGGCGCGTCGCGCGGGATGATCTTCCGCCGCGTGATCTTCCCGGCCAGCCTGCCGGGCATCTTCACCAGCGTGCGCGTGTGCATCGGACTGGGCGTGACGATGCTGGTGGGGGCCGAGATGATCGCCACCAGCGCGGGCATCGCGTACATGGCGATGTCGGCGTCCGACTTCCTGCTGACCAATGTCGTGATCGTCGGCGCGCTGATCATGGCGACGCTCGGTTACTCGCTCGACCTGTGTGCCCGCGCACTCGAGAACCACATCGTCCACTGGGGCGGAAAGGAAGGCTGAGATGACTTCACTGCCGAAGGAGGGCATCGCCTGGCCCGAACTGCAGCTGCAATTGCAGGACGCCGGCAAACACGACGCCGACTGGCGCGGCGGCCGGGTGCCGATGTTCATCCACTACGCCGGCGACGACGTGCTCGAGGTCGCGAAGCAGGCCTACCTGATGTACTTCTCGGAGAACGGCCTCGGGCTGCGCGCGTTCGGCAGTCTGGCGCGCTTCGAGTCCGATGTCGTCCGGATGGCGCTGACGCTGATGCACGGCGACGACGCCACCCGCGGCGCGATGACGACCGGCGGCACCGAGAGCATCTTCCTCGCGGTGAAGGCCGCGCGCGATCAGGCGAAGCAGCGCCGGCCCGGCATGGGCACGCCGCAGATCGTCATGGCCAGCAGCGCGCACCCGGCATTCGACAAGGCCGCGCACTTCATGGGCCTGCAGGTGGTTCGCACGCCGCTGCGCGCCGATTTCACCGCCGACCCGGCGGCGATCGCGGCCGCGATCACCGGCGACACCGTGATGGTCGTCGGCTCGGTGCCGGCGTTCCCGCACGGCGTGGTCGACCCGATCACCGAGATCGCCGCCGCGGCCGCCGCGCACGGCGTCTGGATGCACGTCGACGCCTGCGTCGGCGGCTACATCGCGCCGTTCGCCAAGAAGCTCGGCGCCGACATCCCCGACTGGGATTTCGCGGTGCCGGGCGTGACCTCGATCTCGGCCGACCTGCACAAGTACGGCTACACCGCGAAGGGCGCGTCGACGCTGCTGTTCCGCGACGAGGAGTCGTTTGCCGGCATGGGCTGGTACTTCGACGGCTGGCCGCGCGGCCAGTACTTCACCCACACGCTGGTCGGCACGCGCGCCGGTGGCGCGATCGCGGCGGCCTGGGCGGTGATGAACTACCTCGGCGAGGCCGGCTACCGGCGCATCACGCAGCGCGTGCTCGACACGCGCCGGGCGCTGCAGGCGGGCACCGCGAAGCTCGGGTTGCCGACTTTCGGCGACCCGCAGCTGTCGATCCTGGCCTATGGCTCGGCCGGGATCGACACCGCCGCGGTCGGCGCGCGCATGACCGCGCGCGGCTGGGTCGTCGGCCACGTCACCGAGCCGCCCGGCTTCCACCACATGCTGAACCTGACGCACGAGCCGGTGGCCGGTCGCTACCTGGACGATCTGGCGACCTGCATCGCCGAGACGCCGCCACCGCAGCGCGGCGCGACCGTGACGGCGCGCTACTGACTCGTCTCAGATCGAGCGCGGGTCATGTCCTGACGGTCCCGCGTCGAGCTCTCAGCCGAGATCAAGCTCGGGGTAGCGGCGGAAGATGCCGTCCTCGTTGAACGGGATGCGCCGTTCGCTGCGCAGGTAGGCCGCCACCTTCGACAGTGCTTTGACGCGGCCATGCAGTTGCACGACAGCCGGCGCCTCCGCCAGCGCCTGTTCGGCAGCCTTCGGAAAGGCATAGAGCAGGCCTTCGACCAACTGGAACAGCGACAGGTCGGCGTAGCTCAGCTTGCCACCGACGAGGTGCCGGGGCCCGGCCGGGTTGCGAACCACGATGGCCTCGAACCACTGCAGGTACTTGGGCATGCGCGCCACGCAGAATTCTTTCGCGCGGCGCAGTGCCTCGGGCTTCTGGTCTTCGTAGTACAGGCCGGTGCCGACCGGGTGGTGCGTGTCGTGCGCCTCGTCGACCATGTCGGCGATGGTCAGCTGGATCTGTTGCGTCCAGGTACGTGCCTGCTCGCTGCGTGCCACCAGCTTCAACGTCGGCGCGAGGTATTGCAGGATGGCGGCCGTTTGCCCGACCAGCACGCCGCCGTCTTTCAGGAAGGGCGGCGCGAAGGGCGGGTACGCGAGCTTGCGGTCGTTCAGGCAGTGCAGCAGCGCCGGCACACCCAGGCCGGCCGCTTCGGCGCCGCGCGCCACGTCGATGTAAGGTGCGCCGGCCGCTTCAAGCGCCAGCCGCACGAATTCGCCGCGGCCCTGAATGGTCGGCCAGTAGTGGAGTTCATATGCCATGCGGCGACTGTAGCCGGTGCGGTTCGGCCGTTGAACCCAAGCTTCGCGCCTGCCAGCGTGGGCCGCGTCAGATCGCTCGCTGGTCGACGCGTGCCGTCAGTTCGATCGCGCTTTCGCGCCGTTCGCTGTAGCGGTCGACCAGGTACGGTGCCACGTCGCGCGTCAGCAGGGTGAACTTGACCAGCTCTTCCATCACGTCGACCACGCGTTCGTAGTACGCCGACGGATTCATGCGCCCGGCCGCGTCGAACTCTTGGTACGCCTTCGCGACCGACGACTGGTTCGGGA
>JANXVK010000473.1 GCA_025351675.1 Rhizobacter sp. | reverse complement strand
TTGAGACGACCGTCCGGCATCGGCGCCTGAAGGTGCAGGCCAGTTGCCGTCGATCCGCAGCAGCCAGACTCAACCGGCTTCACTCTTGGCAGCGGTAAAGTCGCCCTTGGCTCGAAACCAGTCTTTTCAGCACGCTTCAAGCACGCAGCGCGCTCGCCTCGCGCGCGAGCGCGGTGATCCGCGCCCAGTCCTTCGCCGCGACCGCGTCGGCCGGCGTCAGCCACGAGCCGCCGCAGACCTTGACGTTCGGCAGCGCCAAAAAGTCGGGCGCGGTTGCGAGCGTGATGCCGCCGGTCGGGCAGAACACGACGTCGGTGAACGGACCGGCGAGTGCCTTCAACATCGCGATGCCACCGGCCTGCATCGCCGGGAAGAACTTCAGGAACAACAGGCCGTCGGCATTGGCCTGCATGACCTCGCTGCCGGTGGCCGTGCCGGGCAGCAGCGGCAGACCGATCTTGACGCAGGCCGCGCCGATCGCCGAGGTGTAGCCGGGGCTGACGGCGAAGGTGCAGCCGGCGTCCTTCGCGGCCTGTGCGTCGGCCGGGCTGCGCACCGTGCCCGCGCCGAGGATCGCATCGGGCACAGCCTTGGCGATCGCTTCCATGCATTGCAGCGCGATCGATGTGCGCAGCGTGACCTCGAGCACACGCACGCCGCCGTCGACGAGCGCCTGCGCCATCGGCACCGCGTCTTCGAGGCGGTTGATCACGATGACCGGGATCACCGGGCCGTATTGAACGAGTTCGAGGGTGTTCTTCATGGGGCGGGTTGCGCAGAGGTTCAGGGTCGAATTCAGAGCCAGGAGCAGGCGCCCTGCTCCGCCGTCAGTACGTTGCGGCGCATGCCGGCGAAGAGCTCGCGGCCGAGGCCGTGACCGTTGACCACCGCCTGCGCGTCGGGCAGCACCGGCTGCTTGCGCGCGTCCCAAGTTGCTTCGTCGACGAACGCCGTGAGCGTGCCGGCCACCGCATCGAGCCGGATCACGTCGCCATCGCGCACCTTGCCGAGCGGCCCGCCGTGCGCGACCTCGGGGCTGACGTGGATGGCAGCCGGCACCTTGCCCGAGGCGCCGCTCATGCGGCCGTCGGTGACGAGCGCGACCTTGAAGCCACGACCCTGCAGCACCGCCAGCGGTGTGGTCAGCTTGTGCAGCTCGGGCATGCCGCAGGCCGCGGGGCCCTGGAAGCGCACGACCGCGACGAAATCACGTTCGAGTTCACCGGCCTTGAAGGCGGCGAGCAGTTCTTCCTGCGTGTCGAACAGCAACGCGGGCGCCTCGACGACGTGTCGATCGGCCGGCACCGCGGAAACCTTGATCACCGAGCGCCCGAGGTTGCCGGTCAACAGCTTCAGGCCGCCTTCGTCGCTGAACGGCTCGGCGGCGGTCCGCACGATGGCGGCGTCGATCGGCGCGGTGGGCAGGTCGGACCAGCGCAGGCGGTGTTCGCCCTGCGTTCCGCGCTCCGGCTGCGATGGCACCTTGCCGTACTCGCGCAGCCCACCGGACACGACGGTGCTCACGTCACCGTGCATCACGCCGGCGTCGATCAGTTCGCGGATCACGAAGCCCGGCCCGCCCGCCGCCTGGAACTGGTTCACGTCGGCCGTGCCGTTCGGGTACACGCGCGCCAGCAGCGGCGTCGCGTGCGAGAGGTCGGCGAAGTCGGTCCAGTCGATCAGGATGCCGGCCGAGCGCGCGACCGAAACCCAATGGATCAGGTGGTTGGTCGAGCCGCCGGTGGCGAGCAGCGCGACCATCGCGTTGACGATCACGCGTTCGTCGACGAGCCGGCCGATCGGCGTGAACGCTTTCCCCGGCAAGATGCCGAGCAAGGTGCGCACCGACTCGCGCGTCAGCGCCTCGCGCAGTTCGGCGTGAGGGTGGATGAACGCGGCGCCGGGCACGTGCAGGCCCATCGCTTCGAGCAGCATCTGGTTGCTGTTGGCGGTGCCGTAGAAGGTGCAGGTGCCGGCGCCGTGGTACGCGGCGGATTCGGCCTTGAGCAGCTCATCGCGCCCGACCAGGCCTTGCGCGAATTGCTCGCGCACCTTCGTCTTCGCCGTGTTCGACAAGCCGGTGCTCATCGGCCCGGCCGGCACGAA
>JANXVK010000427.1 GCA_025351675.1 Rhizobacter sp. | reverse complement strand
CGATCGAAGACCTCAACACGCGCCCGCTCGCGTCGCGCCTGGCCAAGCAGGTGCTGCTGCTCGCGCGCAGCTACGGCATCGCGCAGGGCGAGGAAATCCGCATCGGCCTGCAGCTCGCGCAGGAAGACCTGGCGCAGCTGCTCGGTGCCTCGCGCCAGCGCGTGAACCAGGAGCTGAAGGGCTTCGATCGTGTCGAACATCAGCCGCAGGCGCCGGCAGTTCAGCCGCAGCAAAGCCTCGTACAACTCGGTGTGCTGCGACAGCAGCTCCTTGAAGTCGGCCTTTCGAAGGACCAGCAGCGTGGTGTCGCCGTGTGCATTCGAATCGTGGGTGCGCGGCAGGCCGTCGAACAGCGAGATGTCGCCGAACCAGGTGCCGGGCTCGACATAGGTCAGCGTGATCTGCTTGCCCGACAGCGATACCGAACTGACACGCACCGCGCCCTTTGCCACGCCGCACCATTCTTCGGCCGAGCCGCCGCGCGCCGAGAGCATCGCACCGTCGCCCATGCGCCGCACCGCGGCGCGGGACAGGATCGCAACGCGCAGCGGTGGGGAAAGTCTGGAAAACCAAGAGCCGGCGTCGATGTTGGATCGTTCGGCGATTGTAAGAACGGGGGTATTCATCGTGAGTCGCTGATGTGACAGCATGAGGCCGCCGCGCGAGCCTATTGTGTATGACGCGCCATGCGATATCGACCGACATTCACGGAGGCAACCATGAACCCGCTCACCCTCGAAATTCCCAGCCGCAAAGGCCAAGTCAGTCCGGAAGAGTGGCAGACCCGCGTTGACCTCGCGGCGGCCTACCGGCTGGTCGCGATGTTCAAGTGGGATGACCTCGTCTTCACCCACATCAGCGCGCGCGTTCCGGGCCACCACGACGAGTTCCTGATCAACCCCTACGGCCTGATGTTCGACGAGATCACCGCGTCGAGCCTGATCAAGGTCGACGCGCAGGGCAACAAGCTCGACGCCTCGCCTTACGACGTGAACCCGGCCGGCTTCACGATCCACAGCGCGATCCATGCGGCGCGCCACGACGCGCAGTGCGTGCTGCACGTGCACACGCTCAACGGCATCGCGGTCTCGGCACAGAAGGGCGGGGTGCTGCCGATCTCGCAGCAGTCGATCTTCGTGCTCTCCAGTTTGAGTTATCACGGCTACGAAGGCGTGGCGTTGCGCGACGATGAGAAGCCGCGGCTGGTTGCCGACCTCGGCTCCGACAACAGCTTCCTGATGCTGCGCAACCATGGCCTGCTGACCTTGGGTGCGACGATCCCCGATGCGTTCCTGAACATGTACCTGTTCGAGACGGTCTGCGCGATCCAGGTCCGCGCGATGGCCGGCGGCACCGAGCTGATCAGCGTCGACCCGCGCATCATCGCCGGCGCGCAACAGCAGGCGAAGCAGGTCACGCGCGGTATTGGCGGCGGCGCGCTGGCGTGGCCGGGCTTGCTGCGCAAGCTCGACAAGGCCGATCCGAGCTACCGGACGTGAATCATCTGAACTTCGGCGCGCGCTTTTCGAGGAAGGCGTTCAACCCCTCGGCGCCGTTGGCGTGGAACAGGTTCTCGACGAAGTGATCGCGCTCGGCATCGAGTTGGACCGAGAGCGTCCGATCGGGCGCCTCGCGCACGAGTTCCTTGCCGCTGGCGATCGCGTTCGGCGCCATCGCGGCCAGCCGCTCGGCCAGCCGCAGCGCTTCGCTGACGGCCTGACCCCGATCGGCGACCCGGCCGACGATGCCCCAGCCATGCAGTTGCTGCGCGGTGACCGGCTCACCGAGCCACACCAGTTGTTGCAGCAGCGCGCGCGGCAGCGCTTGGCTCAGCGCCCAGGTCGCGCCGCCGTCGGGCGACAGGCCGATGCGGCCGTACGAGAGGATGAAGCGCGCGTCGTCGGCCGCGACGATCAGGTCGCAGGCCAGTGCGAGCGAGAACCCGGCTCCCGCCGCAGCGCCTTCGACCGCGGCGATCACCGGCTTCGGACAGGTGCGCAGCGCGTCGACGAACTGATTCAGGTGCTCCAGCATCGCGACCTGCGCCGGCGGCCCGGCGCGGCGCCGTTCGAGCAGGCCCTGCAGGTTGCCGCCGGCGCAGAAGTGATCCCCGGCGCCGCGCAGCAGCACGCAGCGGACGCCGGCATCCGCGCCGACGCGGTCGAGCGATTCGATGCCGGCCGCGATCACCTCGCGCGACAGCGTATTGCGTGTCGCCGGATCACTCAGCGTGAGCACGAGCGTCGTGCCGACGCGTTCGGTCAGGAGTTCAGCGGGCATGGGTGGGTCCGATCGGGCGATTTGGCAGGTGTTTGCGAACCATTTTTCGGCGTGAGCAGGGCAACGTCGGTCCCGCCGGGAATTGTGTCACGCGAGGCCGTTGCCACGGGGCTGCGCCGGGCGGCCACGCGAGGTCTTCATGCTAGAGTCCTTCCGGAATTCAACAGCGACGGCCGTCATCCACCAACTCAACCGCATGCGCGCAGTTTCGACCCTCACCGCGACACTCGCGATCGGCGCTGCGCTCGGGTTGGCTGCCCCATCCGCCGATGCCGTCGGCTTCGGTCGGACCAGCAACACCACCCAGCTCGGCCAGCCGCTCAATTTTGTGGTGGCAGTGCGGCTCGAAGCCGATGAACTGCTGCCACGCGAGTGTGTCTCGGCCGAGGTGCAGTCGGGCGAGAACCAGCTGCCACCGCAGCAGATCCGGGTCACGCTTGAGGGCGGCGATGCGGTCGATCGCCGCGTGCGCGTCACCACGAGCGGATTGATCGACGAACCGGTGGTCACGGTCAGCGTCACGCTCGGGTGCAACGCGAAGGTCACACGCCGCTTCGTCGCCTTCATCGATCCGCCGCTGATCAACGCGGCGCAAACCGCCGCACCATCCGAGCCCGCGCAGGCGCAACGCGTCGACGCCCCCGCCGCGCCGATCGTGGCGGCGGCCCAAGGCACGAACCCACCGGCACCGGCCGAACGCAGTACCGTTCGCAGTGGCGCGTCCGACGCACGCTCGCGGGCCGCGACGCGCGCCCTGACCGTCGCCACACCGAGCGAGGCCCGCGCGCCGGCCGCACCACGCGCCGAACGACCGCCGCGCCCGACACCGGCGCGCCAGCCGAGCGTGGCTCGCGCCGCGCCGGCCGGGGCGCGACTGCAACTCGAAACTGCCGCGCCGGTCGTCGCACGCCCGGCGCCGTCGCCGGCCTCCGCGCCGATCGTCGTGGCGGCCGCACCGACCGCGCCGGCCGCGCCGGCCGTCGCAGAACCCGCCTCCGCCGCCAAGGCAGACGAGTCCGCCGAGCTGCTCGCAAAGGAGCGCCAACGGATCCAGTCCCTCGAAGACGGGCTGGCGAAGCTGCGCGCCGACTCCCAAGCCACACAGGCGTCGCTGGCCGCATTGCAGTTGCGTCTGAAGGGGGCCGAATCGGAACGTTACGCCAACCCACTTGTCTATGCGCTCGCCGGCGTGGCCGCGCTGCTCGCGCTGGCGGTCGCCGGCCTGTGGTGGCGCCAGTCGCGCACGCGCCATTCATCCCAGTGGTGGGCCGGCCCGGCGCCCGCGGCGTCGAACGCGCGACTCGCGGCCGTGCCCGCCGATCCCGCCGAGCCCGCGCTGTCGGCGCCCGCACCGCTCGTTGCGCCGCAGACCGAGGCCGACGCGTTCCAGATCTCGACCTTCATCGAAGAAGACGAGCCGGCGCCGATCGCCGCGCCCGCCGCCGCCGAGAAGCCGCGCGCACTGTCGGTCGAGGAACTGATCGATCTGGAGCAACAGGCCGAGTTCTTCATCGTGCTCGGCCAAGACGAAGCGGCGATCGAGCTGCTGCTGAGCCACGTGCGCAGCGACGGCGGGATCAGCCCGCTGCCCTACCTCAAGCTGCTCGAGATCTACCGCCGACGTGGCGAGGGCGAGGCCTACGAGCGCATCCGCGAGCGCTTCAACCGGCGCTTCAACTCCCATGCACCCGACTGGGACTCCGACCCCCAACAGGGCCGCGTGCTGGCGGACTACGCCGACACGATCGCCCGGCTTCAGCGGCTGTGGACCTCGCCCACGCGCGTACTGGAGACTCTCGATGCATCGCTGTTCCGGCGCGACAAGAACGGCGAAACCTTCGACTTGCCGGCTTACCGCGAACTGCTGTTCCTCTATTCGATCGCGCGCGATCTGGCCGAGCACGCCGGCACGCTGCCGAGCCCCTCGGTCGACCTGTTGCTGCCACTCGACGACCCGGCCGAGGCGCCGATCGCGCGGCTGAACGCGACCGTGCAATCCGGTGACTCGCCGCGCAGCGACCTGCTGACGATTCCGCTCGACCTCGACGTGTCGTTGAGCCCCGGCACCCACGACGTCGAGGCGCCGCCTTCGGCGTTGCGGCGCAGCGTGGCCTCGCAGTCCTTGAACGACATCAACTTTGCCGATTTCACTCGCGACGAACCCGCCAAACCGCCGAAAACCGGCGATAACCGCTGAGGTAACGGCTCGGAGTCAGATTCCCGCAAGGCGAGCAAGCGCCAGCTGCAGGGTTTCGTCCCTCTTCGCGAAACAAAAGCGCGCGATGCGCTGCTCGAAACCGCCTTGGTAGAACGCCGCAAGCGGGATCGCCGCGACGCCGATTTCGGCTGTCAGCCAGCGGCAGAAATCGGCTTCGGCCAGATCGCTCACTTCGGAGTAATCGACGCACTGAAAGTAGCTGCCGCTGGTCTGCAGCGGGCGCAACCGCGTCTTTGCCAAGCCGTCGAGAAACAGGTCCCGCTTGCGCTGATAGAACGCCGGCAGCCCCAAATGGTGTTGCGGGTCGGCCATGAAACTGGCGAGCGCGTGCTGCATCGGCGTGTTGACCGTGAACACGTTGAACTGGTGCACCTTGCAAAACTCGGTGCTCAGCGCGGCCGGGGCGGCGACATAGCCCACTTTCCAGCCTGTCACATGGTAGGTTTTACCGAAACTGGAGACGATGAAGGCCCGCG
>JANXVK010000414.1 GCA_025351675.1 Rhizobacter sp. | reverse complement strand
GGTGTGGAACTGAACTTCGGCTGCCCGCACGGCATGGCCGAGCGGGGCATGGGCTCGGCTGTAGGCCAAGTGCCGGAATATATCGAGATGGTGGCGCGCTGGGTCAAGAAGCACTCGCGCATGCCCTGCATTGTCAAGCTGACGCCGAATATCACCAATATTCTGGCGCCTGCCGAGGCGGCCAAAAAGGGCGGCGCGGATGCGGTGAGCCTGATCAACACGATCAACTCGATCACCTCGGTCAATCTGGATAGCTTCAGTCCCGAGCCGATGATTGACGGCAAAGGCACCCATGGCGGCTATTGCGGGCCGGCGGTGAAGCCGATCGCGCTGAACATGGTAGCGGAAATTGCCCGCAGCAGGGCCACGGCAGGCATCCCCATCAGCGGCATCGGCGGCATCACCACCTGGCGCGACGCGGCGGAGTTCATGGCCTTGGGCGCAGGTAATGTGCAGGTCTGTACGGCGGCGATGACCTACGGCTTCAAGATCGTGCAAGACATGTGCGACGGCCTCTCGGAATACATGGACGCGAAGGGCTTCCACAACATCGACGCATTCCGCGGCCGCGCGGTGCCGTCGATCGTCAACTGGAACCAGTTGAACCTGAACCACATCGAGAAGGCGGCGATCAACCAGGAGCTCTGCATCCAGTGCGGCCGCTGCTTTGTGGCCTGCGAAGACACCTCGCACCAGGCGATCACCGCGACAAAGGACGGCAAGCGCCATTTCGAGGTGATCGAGGCCGAATGCGTGGGCTGCAATCTGTGCGTCTCGGTCTGCCCGGTGCCGCAGTGCATCACGATGCACGCGCTGAAAGCCGGCGACACCGACCCGCGTACCGGACAATGGGTGAGCGGCGAATACGCCAACTGGACCACGCACCCGAACAACCCGGCGCGCGTGGCCTGACGGACCAAAATCGCGCACCCACCCTCACTGCCGAGCCCGCCATTGCCTTCGACTTCGCCACCACCCTCATTGCTGTCCACCGTCGAAGTCCAGGGGGTCTCGGTCGTCTACCCGGCCCGAGAGCAGGCCGTCACGGCGCTCGACAACGTCAGTCTGAACATTCAGCCCGGCGAGTTCATCTCGCTGATCGGGCCGTCGGGCTGCGGCAAGACGACGCTGCTGCGTGTCATCGCCGATCTGGAGCAGATCACCTCGGGCGTCGTGCGCGTGAACGGCCTCAGCGCGCGCGACGCGCGGCTGGCGCGCGCCTACGGCTACGTGTTCCAGGCGCCTGCCCTGTTCCCTTGGCGCACGGTCCTCGGCAACTGCTGCCTGCCGCTGGAGATCCACGGGCTCGACAAGGCGAAGGCGCGCGCAGTCGCGATGGCGCACCTCGATCACGTTGGGCTGAAAGGCTTCGAGGGCAAGTACCCTTGGCAGCTCTCGGGCGGGATGCAGCAGCGCGTATCGATCGCGCGCGCGCTCGGCTTCGAACCGAAGCTGCTGATGATGGACGAGCCGTTCGGCGCGCTCGACGAGATCACGCGCGATCGCTTGAACGAGCAATTGCTGCGCTTGTGGGAACGTGAACGGCGCACCGTCATCTTCGTCACGCACTCGATCCCCGAGGCGGTGTTTCTCTCCTCGCGCATCGTCGTGATGTCCCCGCGGCCGGGGCGCATCGTCGATGTGATCGAGTCGGGGCTGCCGGCCGACCGCACGCTCGTCATCCGCGACACGCCGGAGTTCGCCGAAATCTCGCACCGTGTGCGCATGTCGCTCCAGGATGGGCATGGCGCGCATGGCGACCATTGAGGTGGATCGCAGCGGCCTCGGTGCCGTCTGGTTCCGCGCCGGCCCGGTGCTCACCGTGCTCGCCGTCGTGCTCGTGCTCTGGTACGCGCTGGCGGTCTGGCTCAACGCGCCGCAGGTCATCGAACGCACGCTGTCTTCGCAGCCAGGATGGACCGCGACCGACCTGATGCGCCTCACGTGGTCAATGGATCGGCCCGTGCTCCCGGCCCCGCACCAGATCGCGCTCGACTTGGTCGACTCCA
>JANXVK010000263.1 GCA_025351675.1 Rhizobacter sp. | reverse complement strand
GGCCTCGGGCAGCAGCCGCGCCACATCGGCGCGCGACGCGGCCGCCAGTGCCTCGGGCACGCGCGCGACCACCGCGCGCAACAGCCGCGCGAGCGCGGCATGCGGCACGACCGCGTCGCCCGGTCGCGCCGAGACGACGAGCCCGCCCGGCACCGACGCCACCAATTCCTGCAGCAGGCGCGACTTGCCGAGCCCACCTTCGCCGGTGATCCACACGACCTCGCCGGCGCTCCACGCGGCGCGCGCAGCGCGCAATTCATCGTCGCGGCCGATCAGCTGCGGCGGACGCAGCACCGCCGCGGGCAGGCGCCGATCGGGCCCGGTGGCGACGCGGCGGCTCGCGACGATCGTGTCGAGCAACGCCAGTGTCGGCGCCGAGGGCCGCGCACCGACCTCGTCCTTCAACACCTGCTCGCAGCGGTCGAACGCGAGCAGCGCGGCGGCGCGGTCGCCGGCCAGGTAGTGCAGGCGCATCACGCGGCGGTGCGCGTCTTCAGACAGCGGTTCGAGCGCGAGCAACTCGCCGGCGTGCGAGAGCGCATCGGCGTGGTCGTGCGCCTGCTCGGCCATGTCGCACAGCTCGATCAGCGACTGGCGCATGCGCGCGCGGCGGCGTTCGCGCTGCTGCGCGAGCCAGCTGCCGTACTCGGCGCCGAAGTCGTGCGGCGCCTCGCCGAGCACGCTGTCAGCGTCGTGCAGGTCGTGCGCGACGCCCTCGGCGAGCGCGAGCACAGCGGTGCCCTGCACGAGGTCGACGCCGTGCTGCTTCTTCAGCTGGAACAGGCGCTGGCGCAGCGCGTTGCGCGCCGCTTGGGGCGCGCTCTCGGGCCACAGCAGTTGCGCCAGTCGGGTGCGCGGTGTCGGGCCTTCGAGCGCCAGCCACGCGAGCAGCGCGGCGTCGCGTGGCGCCAGCGTGACCGCCTCGCCGGCCGCGCTCGCAACCGCCGCCACGCCGGCGAGCCGCAGCGTGGCGATGGGTTCCCGGGCGGGGTCGGCGTGGCGCATCGGCGCATTCTTGCAGGCGCGGGTTGAACGGCGATCGATCCGCTGTCAGTCGACGAGCCACCAGAACGCCGGCCCGACGCCGGTGTAGTGCGCGAACAGCCCGCTCGACGTGAAGCGGTCGTCGAGCGGATTCGACGCGCCGAACACCGCGTAGCGCGCGCTGCGCGAGATCGCGACCGGGCCGACCGAGCCGGTGGGTCGGTCGGTCAGCGCGAGCGTCTGCCCGGTCACGCGGTTGTGCATCAGTGCGTTGCCGATGCCGCTCGCGCCGGCGCCCGCGCCGAGGTTGCTGGCGAAGGTCGAGAAGCCGACCCAGCTGCCGTCGTACGACAGCGAGACGCGCTCGCCCTGGCCCATCGGGCTGTCGGCGTTGCCCTGCTGGCCGCTACTGGCGACGCTGGCGCGCACCACCGCGCCGGTTTGCGTGTTGACCACGAACACGTCCTGCATGCCGTTGGTGTCGCCCGGCACCATGTTGGTCGCGGTCGTCGCGAACGCCACGAAGCGGCCGTCACCCGAGATCGCCGGCGCGACCACGCGGCTCGCGCTCTCGCTGCCCTGATTGCGTTCGCCGCCGGTGCTGGTCAGGCTCACGCGCGTCTTCTGGCCGGTGCCGGCATCGAAGACGAAGATGTCCCAGAGGCCGTTGGTGTCGCCGGCGACCAGCGTCGAGGCGAACGAGTAGAACGCGAGCCGGTTGCCGTCTTCCGACAACGCCGGCTTCGAGCCACCGACGCCGAGGCCGCCGCTGTCGGCGGTGATCAGCGTGTTGGTGGAGGCGCTCACGTCGCGCCGGTAGACGTTGATCGTGTTGATGCCCGAGGCGCCCGGCGTCAGGTTGCTGGCGCCGCTGCTGAACGCGATCACCCGGCCGTCGCCTGAGACCGTCGCCTCGTAGCTCTCGGCGTTGGCCTCGGTGCCGCCCGGGCCGACGCTGACGCGTTTCGCGCCCTGAAGGTCGACGGCCGACCAGACGAACACGTCGCGCACGCCGTTGGTGTCGCCGGCGACGAGGTTGTTGGCGTACGACTCGAACACCACCGTCAGGCCGTCGGCCGAGATGGCAGGCGCATGGCTGTTGTTGTTGCCCGGCGCGCCGGCCGCGCTGGCGCTGACGAGGCTGGTCTGCCCGGTCAGGCGGTCGCGCCAGTAGATCTGCCTGTAGCCGCCCGCCGAGCCCGGCAGGCCGGCCGCAGACGAGACGAACGCGACGAAGCGGCCCTCGCCGTACGCCAGCATGGTGGTGCCGACCGGCTCGCCGCTGCCGCCGACCACCGGCGTCTCGCTGTCGTAGAAGGTGCCGCGCACGCTGTTGTCGGCGCTGCGGACGACGTGCTCGTCGGTGAACTCGCAGCCGACCCGGACGCCGTTGCCGGCGGCCGGCACTGTGCCGGTCGCGCGCAGGTAGACCGCGCAGGTTTGACCGGCGGGCTGGGTCTTGATGCTGACCGCGTAGGCGCTGCCGTCCGCAAGCAGGGTCGGGAAGGTGAAGGCCGCGACGTTGTAGACGTCGGTCGTGCCTTGGCTGGGGATCATCAGGCTCAGGTCGTCGGCGAGCTTGTTCTGCAGCGTGACCGGCACGGTGATCGGGCCGTAGAACGAGCCTTTCAGCGCGCTGCTGGTCGGTGCTGGCACGGGCGTGGGCGCGGGTGTCGGTGCCGGCGTTGGGGCGGGTGTCGGGGCAGGGGCGGGCGCGGCGGCGGTCGGCTCGGTGTTCGAACCGCCGCCACCGCAGGCCGCGAGCGCGGCCACGGCGGCGACGCTCGACATCAATGAAGCCAATCGGCGGTGCGAGACGATGGGGTCGAAGTGCGACATGGCGAAGTCCTCGGTGAAGCGACGCAGCACCGTGCCGCGTTCGTTGCGAGGCAGTGTTTCTCCCGCGCCGTTATGAAGGCGTTAGGCCGGGCATGATTCGCTTCCATGACCCTGCTGACCCTCGATCACCTGCGCCGATACGCAATCGCCCGCACGCTGTTCAAGCCGACCACGCTGGGCCGCGCGATCGGCAAGCTCGGCTTCGTGCAGGCCGACCCGATTCGTACGCCGGCGCGCGCGCAAGACCTCACGCTGCGCCACCGCGTCGTCGACTACCGCGCCGGCGATCTGGAGCGACGCTACGCGCGCCTCGGCGTCGAGGAAGACTTCTTCGTCAACTACGGCTTTCTGCCGCGTGCGCACCACGCGCTGATGCACCCGCGCACGGCTCGCACCGCGTGGGCGCCGGCGCGCCTGAAGCAGGCCGACGCGGTGCTCGAATTCATCCGCGGGCGCGGCGCCGTGCACCCGCGCGAGGTCGACCTGCACTTCGCGCACGGCAAGACGACCAACTGGTTCGGCGGCTCGTCGAATGCGAGCACGCAGCTGCTCGACGACATGCACTACCGTGGCCTGCTGCGCGTGGCGCGGCGCGAGGGCGGCACGCGGGTCTACGCGGTGCGTGAAGGCGACGCGATTGAGCCCGATGCCAAGACCGGGGGCACGCGAATGGACGCGTTGGTCGCTCCGGTCGTCGCGAAGTACGCTCCGCTGCCGTCCGCGACGCTCGGGCACCTCGTCAACCTGCTCGGCGTTGGTGCGCCGCAGTGGCGAGCCCAACGCGCCGCGACGCTCGCGCGCGCCAAGCACCGGCTCGCACCTCAGCGGCTCGACCGGGTCGCCTGGTACTGGCCGGCCGCGGAGAAGCCGAATTCCACGCGATGG
>JANXVK010000400.1 GCA_025351675.1 Rhizobacter sp. | reverse complement strand
GATGTCGAGCGCCGAGACCGGCTCGTCGCAGACGACGAGTTCGGGATTCGTCGCGAGCGCACGCGCGATGTTGATGCGCTGGCGTTGCCCGCCCGAGAACTGATGCGGGAACAGGTGCTGCTGTTCGGGCCGCAGGCCGACGGCGGTGAAGAGCTCGGCGACGCGGGCCGTGCGCTCTTCGGGCGTGCCGACGTTCATCAGGTCGAGCGGCGCACGCACCGCCGCGCCGGCGCGCTCGCGCGGGTTCAGCGACGAGAAAGGATCCTGAAAAATGATCTGCAGCCGGCTGCGCGCCATCCGCAGCTTCTCGCCTTCGAGCGCACCGAGGTCGGTGTCGCCGAGCCGGATCTGGCCGGCGGTGACGGGCGAAAGCCGCATCACCGCGAGCGCGGTCGTCGTCTTGCCCGAGCCCGATTCACCGACGATCGCCAGCGTGGTGCCGCGCCGCACCTCGAACGAGACGCCGTCGACCGCCTTCACCACGTCCGGCTTGCCGAACCAGCCCGACTTCGCCCGCGGAAAGTGCACCTTCAGGTCGGTGACCGACAGCAGCACGTCCGCTTTCGCCGGCGCATTCATGTGGCGACCCTCCGGTCTTCCGCATGCAGCCAGCAGGCCGCACCGTGGCCGCCGCCATCGAGGGCGAACAGCGGTGGCACCTCGAGCGCGCAGCGCGCCAGCGCATGCGGGCAGCGCTCGCGGAAGGAGCAGCCGCTGCCGAGTTCCCAGATCGACGGCACGACGCCCGTGATCTCGGCGAGCTCGATGCGGTCGCTGTCGCTCGCGGCGTTTCTGCTGCTGCCAAGCTCGGGCAGGCAATCGATCAGGCCTTGCGTATAGGGGTGGCCCGGTTGGCCAAGTACCTGAGCGGCTGTGCCTTGCTCGATCACCCGGCCGGCATACATCACCATCACGCGATCGGCCATCTCGGCAACCGCGCCCATGTCGTGCGTGATCAACAGAATCGCCGTGCCCTTCTCGCGCTGCAGGTCGCGCAGCAGGTCGAAGATCTGCGCCTGCACGGTCACGTCGAGCGCGGTGGTCGGTTCGTCGGCGATCAGGATGTCGGGCCGGCACGCGAGCGCCATCGCGATCATCACGCGCTGGCGCATGCCGCCCGACATCTGGTGCGGGTACTCGTCGACGCGCTTGTCGGGCGCTGGGATGCCGACCTGCTGCAGAATCTCGACCGCGCGCGCACGCGCCGCGTTCGCGCCGAGGCCCGCGTGCAGGCGCAGCGATTCGCCGATCTGGTCGCCGACCGTCAGCACCGGGTTCAGCGAGGTCATCGGCTCCTGGAAGATCATCGAGATGCGGTTGCCACGCACCTCGCGCATGCGATCCAGGCTTGCGGTGACGAGGTCTTCGCCCTGGAACAGCACCCGGCCCGAGCTGATGCGGCCGGGCGGCGAGGGGATCAGCCGCAGCAGCGCCAGCGCCGTCATGCTCTTGCCGCAGCCCGACTCGCCGACGACGCAGAGCGTCTCGCCGCTGCGGATCTCGAAGTCGACGCCGTTGAGCACCAGCGCCTTGCCGCGGCGCGTCTTGAACTCGACGCGCAGGTCTTCCACTTTCAGCAGCGGGTCGCTCATCAGCGCTCCCTCAACTTCGGGTTCAGCGCGTCGTTCAAGCCGTCGCCGATCAGGCTCACCGCCAGCACCGTCAGGAAGATCGCCGCGCCCGGGAAGGCAACGGCCCACCAGCACGACAACACGTACTGCCGCGACGAGCCGATCATCAAGCCCCAGCTCATCTGGTTCGGGTCGCCGAGGCCGAGGAACGACAAGCCCGCCTCGAACAGGATCGCCGCGCCGATCGCCAGCGTGGCCGACACGATCAGCGGTGGCAGCGCGTTCGGCAGGATCACCTTCCAGATGATGCGTGCGTCTTTCGCGCCGATCGCGCGCTCGGCGCGAACGAATTCGAGGCCGCGGAACTTCATGAACTCGGCGCGCGTGAGCCGCGCGGTGCCGGTCCAGCTGACGATGCCGATCGCGAGCGTGACGGTGACGAGCGAGGGCGAGAACAAGGTCACCACCACCATCGCGAACAGCAGCGCGGGCAGCACCTGGAAGAACTCGGTGATGCGCATGAGCACCGCGTCGACCTTGCCGCCGTAGTAGCCCGCCATCGCACCGAGCGTGATGCCGATGATGACCGAGAGCAGGGCCGCCACCGCACCGACCAGCAGCGTTGCGCGGCCGCCGTAGATCAGCGTCGTCAGCACGTCGCGGCCGAGGTAGTCGGAGCCGAGCCAGGCGTCCGCGGTGAACGGCGGCGTGAGCGGCGCGGTCCTGATCTCGAACGGGTCGGCGGCGTAGACGAACGGCCCGGCGATCGATACCAGCAGGATGATCGCGAGCATCACCATCCCGGCGATCGCAGACGGGTTGCGCACGAACATGCGCAAGGCCTCGACCGTCGGATGCTCGACTTTCTGTGGTGCCTTGGCTGGCGCTTCGGCCGCAGGCGGTGCAACCATCGTGTTGTTCATGACGCCTTGATCCGCGGGTCGATCAACCGGTAGGCGAGGTCGGTCAGGATGTTCATCACGATCACGACGATCGACGAGAACAGCAGCACACCGAGGATGGTCGGGTAGTCGCGGCGCAGCACCGAGTCGAACGCGAGGCGGCCGAGGCCGGGCCAGTTGAAGACCGTCTCGACCAGGATCGCGCCGGCCATCACGTTGCCGAACTGCAAGCCGAGAATGGTGACCACCGGCAGCAGCACATTGCGCAGCGCGTGCTTGTACATGTCCACGCGGTCGGCCAGGCCCTTGGCGCGCGCGGTGCGGATGAAATCGGAGCAGAGCACATCGAGCATCGACGAACGCGCCAGGCGGCTGTACTGCGCGAGGTAGACGAGGCTGAGCGTGAAGGTCGGGAGCACCAGGTGATACAGCACGTCGATCACGTCCTTCACGCTGGCGCCGCCGCTCGAATCGACCGCGCGCATGCCTGACACCGGCAGGATCGGAAAGACGCTCGCGAACAGGATCACCAGCATGATGCCCATCCAGAACACGGGTGCCGCGAAGCCGACCATGCTCAGCACCGTGATGAACTGCGACAGCAGCCCGTTCGGCTTGCGCGACGACAGCACGCCCAGCGTCGTGCCGACCACGAACGCGAGCAGCACCGAGCTGATGACGAGCAGCAGCGTGGCGGGCACGCGCTCGGCGATCATCGAGACCACCGGGAGGTTGAAGAAGTACGAGTAGCCGAGGTCGCCGCGCACGACCTTGCCGAGGTAGACGCCGAGCTGCACCGGCAGCGGTTCGTCGAGCACGTACTGGGTGCGCAGTTGCGCCATCAGCTCAGGGCTCATGCCACCGCTGGCGCCGGCGATGGTTTCCACCGGGTCGCCCGGCGCGGCGTGCACCAACACGAAGTTCAGCACCACCACGGCAAGCACCAAGGCCAAGCCCTGGAGCACACGCGACGCCAGGCTGCGGGCGAGATTCATCTCGACCTACTTGATGTAGACCTCGTCGTACGGCGACATCGGCCCCCAGATCGTCGTCGGCACGTTGCCGACCTTCTTGTTCGCGACCGTGTGGTACGGGGTCACGTTGATGAAGTCGATCGGCAACTCGTCGGTGACGATCTTCTGGAACGCGGCGTAGTAAGCCTTGCGCTTGACCGGGTCGATGACCTGGCCGGCGCTGTTGAGCAACTCATCGACCTTCGGGTTGTTGTACGACTGGGTGTTGGTCCAGATGATCGGCTTGATGTTGGTCGACAGGTAGGTGCGGGCCACGCCGATCACCGGATCGCCCCAGTTGAAGACCACGTCCATCGACATGTCGAAGTCGTGGCTCGCCAGGCGCTTGGCCCAGGACGGGAAGTCGGCCGAGGCACGCACCTCGACCGCGACGCCGACCTTCTTCAGCTGGCCGCGGATGTACTCGGCGACGTTCTTCTGCTGGTCGTCGGCGCCCGGCAGATAGTCGATCGTCAGCTTCATGCGCTCGCCACCGGCACCGGCCTTGTAGCCGGCCGCGTCGAGCATCTCGCCGGCCTTTTTCAGGTCGAGCGGGTACTTCACCACGTCGGTCACGGCGAACGGGCTGCTCGGCACGATCGGCCCGTCGGCCGGCTGCGCGAAGCCACCCATCAGCGCCTTGGTGATGAAGTTCTTGTCGATCGCGTGGGCGATCGCCTTGCGGACGTTCACGTCGTTGAGCGGCTTTTTCGCGGTGTTGAACGCGAGCCAGTTCAGCGGGCCGATGCCTTCGTAGCCCTTCGGCGTCAGCGTCACGTTCTTGTCGGCTCCCAGACGTTTCAGGTCGGTCGGCAGGGTCAGGAACGGCAGCATCTGGATGTCGCCACGCTCGAGGCCGAGGATCAGGCTGGCCGCATCGGGCGAGATCGTCAGGATCACCTTGTCGAGGTAGGGCTTGTTCGGCAGGAAGAACTTGTCGAAGCGCTCCAGCACGATGCGCTGGCTCGGCTTGAACTCGGTCACCTTGAACGGGCCGGAGCCGACCACGTCGGTGCCGTTGCGCGGATGGTTCTTCAGGTCTTGCCCGTCACCGTAGATGTGTTTGGGCATGATCGGGCACAGCGCCGGGCTCATCGCCAGCACGATCGCCGGGTGCGGCACGCTCATCCGGATGATCGCGGTGTACGCATCGGGCGTGTCGACCTTCTCGACCGGTGCGAGCATGGTCTGGAACGGGTGGTTCGCCTTGATCGCCATGATCGAGAACGCGACGTCGGCCGAGGTGATTGGCTTGCCGTCGTGGAAGACCGCGTTCTTGCGCAGGTTCAAGGTCAGGCTCTTGCCGTCGTCGGCGAGCTTCCAGGTTTCAGCGAGGTAGGGCTGCGCGTTCCACTTGTCGTCGAAGCGCAGCGGGCTCGCAAACACCTGCGTCGACGGCACCGCGGTGGCGATGCCCGACTGCACGCCGCCGTTCAGGTGCCGCGGCACCTGCGTGCTGCCGATCACGAGCGTGCCGCCACGTTTCGGTTGCTCCTGCGCGGAGGCGGGCAGGGTCACGCTGGAAGCGGCCGCGGCGATCAAGGTGGTCGCGAGCAGGCGGCGGCGATTGAAGACAAAACTCAGCATCGAAGAACTCCAGAGGTACATGCCGCACGATCGGCGATTGGGCAAACACTGTCAACGAAGTAAACACGCAAGCGACATGCCGAACCATGGGGCCAGATCCGGCCTTTCGATGGGGCCAGCGCGGCTGGCCCGCGTTTCGCCTCACAGCTTCTCGTCGCGGAGCCAGTACCACTTGTAGAGAAAGCGCTGGCCGAAGCGGCGGAACGGCGCGAACGCCGGTGATTCGACGAGGCCGAGCACGTTCGGGTAAGGCAAGGGCGAGTTGTAGATCGGCAGCCTGAAGACTTCGCGGCCGGCGTCTTTGCCCACAACGCGTTCGGCCAATCGCTTGCCGGCCCAGGTCGAGAACGACACGCCGTTGCCGCCGAAGCCCACGGCGTACCAGACACTTTGAGACGGATCGGGCCGCGCGATGCGCGGCATCATGTCGTGGCTCACGTCGACCCAGCCCCACCACGAGTACTCGATCGCGATGCCGGCGAGCGGCGGGAACTTGCGCGCGATCGCGTCGGTCAGCAGTTTCAGGTGGACTGGGTCTTCGGCATCGGCGCCAGCAACCGCGCTGCGGCTGCCGATTTGCAGGCGATGCCCGTCGGCGTCTTTCAGCAGCCGGTAGTAGAAGCGCAGCGTGCGCGTGTCGGTCAGAAAGGTCTCCGACCGGAAGTTGCAGGCCGCGACTTCGGCCTCGGTCAACAGGCGCGTCACGCAGTTGTTCGACAGGATCGGCATGATCTTGCTCTTCAGCAGCGGGTTCAGCGCCTGCCCGGTG
>JANXVK010000359.1 GCA_025351675.1 Rhizobacter sp. | reverse complement strand
GCACCACCAGCCGCTGGGCCGGCGTGCTGGGCGGCGCGTCTTACCAAGTCGAGGTGCCCGCCAACTGGAACGGCAAGCTCGTGATGTACGCGCACGGCTACGCCGGCACCGGCGCCAACCTGAACGCCGGCGCGCCGACGATCCGCCGCTACCTGATCCAGAACGGCTACGCTTGGGGCGCGTCGAGCTACAGCAAGAACTACTACGACGTGCGTGTCGGCGTCGAGGACACGAACGCGCTCGCGCTCGAGTTCGTCAAGATCGCGGCGGCGAACAACCGCACGCTGGCGACGCCGAGTAAGTACTTCATCACCGGCCACTCGATGGGCGGCAACATCACCGCCGCGGCGATCGAGGACGAAGCCACCGCGACCGCGGTGCACAAGGTCAAGTACAACGGCGCAGTGCCGATGTGCGGCGTGGTCGGCGACGCCGAGCTGTTCAACCAGTTCGCCGCGATGCAGGTCACTGCGCAGGCGCTGGCCGGGTTGCCGGCCTACCCGACCGACAAGTGGGCCGACATCAGCGCAGTCGTCACCAGCACGCTGTTCACGACCTTCCCGTCGGCGCCCACCGCGAAGGGCGTGAAGTACTTGTCGGTGCTGCAGAACCTCACCGGCGGCCCGCGCCCGATGTTCGACTTGGGCATTGCGTTCGGCGGCAGCTTCCCGTCCGCGTACGGCACCTTCGGCTCCGACGGCACGGTGACCGGCATTCTGAACAAGAACGTGCTCGACACGACCGCCTTGACCTACACGATCGACGGCGACGCCGCTGGTTCGACCGCGCTCAATGCCGCGGCGATCAAGCTGACGGCCGCGCCCGACGCGAACCGCCTGCGCCGCGACGGCCTGCGCTGGATCCCGAAGGCGAACGGCGAGTTCAAGATCCCGGTGGTCTCGATCCACACGCTGGGCGATCTGTTCGTGCCATTCAGCATGGAGCAGGTCTACCAGAAGCGCGTGGCCGCGAAAGGCAACAGCGCATTCCTGGTGCAGCGCGCGATCCGCGGCGTGAGCCACTGCGATTTCACGATCGCCGAGCAGGTCACCGCGTTCGACGACATGCTCAAGTGGGAGGGCGGCGGCGCCAAGCCGGCCGGCGACGATGTGGTGACGCCAGCGACCGTGGCCGCCACGACCTACGGCTGCACCTTCACGAACAACGCGATGCCGAATCCGGCCGACGAGAGCGGCACGACCAAGGCGCTGCGGCCGGCCACGGTGGCGCAACGGCCGTGCCCGTGAGTCGACGATTCGACGCATGAATCCGGGGGGCCTTCGGCCCCCTTTTTCATGCGCGGTCAGACGTCGAAGAACACCGTCTCGCCATCGCCCTGCAGCCGGATGTCGAAGCGGTAGACGACCTGCCCACCCTTGTCTTCGCGCTGCGCGACGAGCGTGGCGCGTCGCGCTTCCCATTCGATGATGTTGAGTACCGCGTCCTTCGCGTTGGCCTCGGCCTCATCGCTGAAGTACAGCCGCGTGTTCAGCCCGAGGTTGATGCCGCGCGCGACGATCCAGACGTTGATGTGCGGCGCCATGAAGCGGCTGCCCTTGCCCGAGACGCGACCGCTGACGACGCCGGGCTTGATCGTCTCGAAGCTGTAGACACCGCTGTCGAAATCGGTGCAGCCGCGGCCCCAGCCGCGAAAGTCGGGGTCGAGCGCCTTGCCCGGTTGGGCGTCGGCCAGGTGCGCGTACTTGCCTTCGGCATTGGCCTGCCAGATCTCGATCAGCACGTCTTTCAGCACCGTGCCGATGCCGTCGAACACGTAGCCTTCGATGCGGATGCGCTCACCCTTCGTCTTGGCGTTCGTCAGCACACTGCCGAAGTTGTTCTCGAAGATGTCGAAGCCGGCCTGCTGCGGCGCGAGGCCGATGTGAACGTAAGGGCCGGCCGTTTGCGACGCGGTCTCGCGCATCAGCGGTTTCATCTGCTGTTGTGTCATGCCGGCACTCCCTGCACGGCGTTCTCGAACAGCGTGGCGCGCTGGCCGCGCAGCACGATGTCGAAGCGGTAGGCCCGGCTGTCGAGCTGCACGAACGCGCTGCGATCCTGCAACGCGATCAGGCCGCGGATCTGTTCCTCGCTCGGCACGATGCCCAGGATCGGGCAGTCGTTGATCAGCGGGTCGCCCTCGAAATACATCTGCGTGATCAGGCGCTGCACCCAGCCGTTGCCTGAAATGGCGCAGTGGATGTGCGCGGGGCGCCAGTCGTTGACCCGGTTGCGCCACGGGTACGGGCCGGGGCGGATCGTGCGGTAGGCGTAGTAGCCGTTCGCGTCGGTCAGCATGCGGCCGCAGCCGCCGAAGTTGGGGTCGAGCGCGCCGATGTATTGGTCTTTTTTGTGGCGGTAGCGGCCGCTGGCGTTGCACTGCCAGACCTCGACCAGCGCGTTCGCGACCGGCCGGCCGAGCTGGTCGTTCACGTAGCCGTGCACGACGATGCGCTCGCCGACCGGCAGGCCGTCTTTCGCGGCATTCATGATCAGGTCGTGGTCGAGCGGGCCGAACTCGTCGGCGCTGAAGACCGGCGCGGTCACCTCCGACAGCGACTGCTGCAGCGAGATCGGCGCGAGGCGCGGCGAGCGCAGCACGCTGGTCTTGTAGGCCGGCGCGAGCGCGGGCGGGTGCGACGTGGTGTCGCGCATCAGGTATTCGGCGTCGGGCGCGGGCGCTCGTCCTGTCATCGGTGTGGCTCCGGTGCTGTGTTGGAAACCCCACAACTGTAGGAGTTGCCGTCGTGCTTGTCACGGTCGAGGCCACGGGTTTGTCCCCGGTCGGCAAAGAGGGTCTTCGCCTCCGCCGCGCCCGGCTGCGCATCAAAATAGCTTCTTCGGTAACCCCATGGAGGTTCGCATGAACACCAAGGCGATTGTTTGCGCCCTCGCAGCGCTGTCCGTGAGCATCAGCGGCGTGGCGTTCGCACAGGACGACAAGGACGTGCGCGCCGACCGGGCCGGTCAGGTCGCACGTGGTGAGCTCCCGGCGGTCGACCGGAGCCAAGCGCGTCCGGTGACCCGCGAGCAACGCACTTGGGCACGCGTGAACGGCGGTGATCGCGAAGACCGCGGACGTTACGACCGCGGTGACCGCTACGACAACGGCGGCCGATACAACGGCGGCCCGCCACCCCGCGCACCGGCGTATGGCTACCGCGACGGCCGCGGCGCCGGCCCGGACCGCAACTTCTACCGCGGTGGTCGCCTGCCGTCGCAGTGGCGCAGCAACCAGTACGTCGTCGACGACTGGCGCGGCCACCGGCTGAGCTCACCGCCGCGCGGCTACCACTGGGTGCAAACCGGCGGCGACTACGTGCTGATCGCGATCGCGACCGGCATCATCGCGTCGATCCTGCTGAGCCAGTGACCCCCGACACGTCCTGCTCGGCGGCGTCGTTTCCGGGATCGAGCGCCCACCTGCTGGCGCGCTGTGTCAGGCCGCACGCGAGCGCGAGGAAGGTGGCGGCACGCGTGCCGCCCCCAGCGAAGCCCTAGCACACACTTGCAAACCGATTCGAGACGATCGGCCCGGTAAACTCGCGGCCTTTGCCGATGTCTGCGCTCATGGCTGTTGCTACTTCTGCGTTTTCTGCTGCGGCGTCCACCACCTCCACTGCGTTCGAACTGAAGAGCGCCGCGCTCACGCTGGTCGCGGTGGTGCTCAAGACGACCGACCTCGCGCGCCTGTCGCAGGCGCTCGACGAGCGTTTCGGCGACGCCCCCGAGCTGTTCGACAACGACCCCGTCGCGATCGACCTCTCGTTCGTCTGCGGTGCCGTCGAGCCGATCGACTTCGTCGTGCTGGTCCACCTGCTGCGCGGCCACAAGATGCTGCCGGTTGCGGTCAAGGCGGGCAGCCTGCAGCAGATGGAAGACGCGCGCGTCGCCGGGCTGGCCGAAGGGCACGGCAGCGCCGCCGCGGCGGCACCGCCGCCGTCGCGCACCGTGAAGGCGCCTGCGGCGGAACCGGCGAAGCCGGCCGCAGTGACCATCGAAGCGCCACCCGCCGCGCGCCCGGCGCTGATCATCGACAAGCCGCTGCGCTCCGGCCAGCGCGTCTACGCAAAGGGCGCCGACCTGATCGTGCTGGCCGTCGTCAGCTTCGGTGCCGAAGTCATCGCCGACGGCAACATCCACGTCTACGCGCCGCTGCGCGGCCGCG
>JANXVK010000350.1 GCA_025351675.1 Rhizobacter sp. | reverse complement strand
ACATCGGCGACCGGCGCGAGTTCCTGCTCGTAGAAGAGCACACGCCCGAGGGCCTGAAGCTGAACAACCCGGCCGGCCACCTCGACCCCGAAGAGTCACCCGAACAGGGCGTGATCCGCGAAGTGCTCGAAGAGACGGCCTGCGCGTTCACGCCCGACCGGATCGTCGGCATCTACCTGTCGCGCTTTCAACGACCGGCGACCGGCGACGACGTGACCTATCTGCGCTTCGCGTTCGGTGGCACGGTCGGTGAACCCGACCCGCACCGAACGCTCGACGACGGCATCGTGCGCACGCTGTGGATGACGCTGCCCGAGCTGCACGCGAGCCGGGCGCGCCATCGCAGCCCACACGTCCTCGGCTGCATCGAGGACTACCTCGCCGGCCGGCGCTACCCGCTCGGTGCGATCACGACCGACGCGACCGTCTACGACCCCGAGATCAAGCGCTGACGGCGCCCTGCCGCCGCCACTCGCGCGGCGAGGCGTGAAACCGCTCGCGGAAGGCGCGGCTGAAATGCGCCGCGTCGTTGAAGCCCCATGCGAATGCGATCGCTGCGACCGAGGCGCGCCCACGTCGCGGGTCGAGCAGCTCGCGGCTGCAGGCTTCGAGGCGACGGTTCCAGAGATACTGCGACGGCGACAGCGGCTCCGATTTGAAGAGCTTGTACAGGTGACCGACCGACATGCCCAGCTCCGTCGCGATCGACTCGATCGTCAGCGCCGGGTCGCGCAGGCGTTCGTCGATGCGGCCGCGAATCCGGGCGACGTGGTACGCCGCCATCGACGACAGCTCGGTCTTGCCGCAGGCCGGCAACGACTGCAGCCCCGCGACCAGCACGTTCACCACGCCACTCGCAACCGCCGCCGCCGAGGCAGGCGCCAGGCTGTCGACCTCGTCGCGCAGGGTGCGGATCATGTTGATCAGCAGGTGGCCCGCACCGGCGCGACCCGAGACGGTGGTCGCCGTGAGCTGTTCGCTGTTGCGCACCATCGCGCGCAGCGGGTCGCCGCGCAGCTTCAGCACGATTTTCTCGAAGTCGTCGTCGAAGCGCAGCGTGTAGGGGCGGGTACTGTCGTAGATCGCGAAGTCGCCGGGCGCCATGACCGCGTCGCGTCCGTCCTGCGAGATCACGGCGTTGCCTTGCGTCTGCAGGCTGACGATGATGTAGTCGTCAACCGCGCTGCTGATCGTCCGGGGGGGTGCGCATCACGCGCTGGGCGCGCGAGCTGACCACCGACAGATCGAGCCCCGGCAGCCGGTGGGTCACGATCGAGCCGCTGAAGGCATCGCGATTCGGCGCGTCGCACTCGAGCTGCACGTAGGTCTGGCAGATCATGTCGATCCAGAACGGCAGGCGCTGCTTGGCGGGCAGCGCCTCGGTGCTCAGGGTTTCGCTCATCGGATGGTCCTCGTCGAAGGGCGTTCGGCGCCCGCGCATTCTTGGCCGGGTGCCGGCGCCGATCAAGCGGCCCGCGCCGACGATCAGGGCAGAACAAGAACACGGCGATTCTTGAGCAAGACGGCCGGCAGCCGCGGCGCGAGCATCCGCCTGCCCAAGTCTATCCACAACAGGAAGCGCCGATGCCCAGCCAGACCCACCCAAAGTTACGTGTCGCCGCGGTTCAGGCTGCGCCGGTGTTCCTCGACCTCGACGCCACGATCGACAAGACGATCCGGCTGATGAAGGAGGCCGCCGACATCGGCGTCAAGCTGATCGCATTTCCCGAGACCTGGATTCCCGGCTACCCGTGGTGGATATGGCTCAACTCGCCGGCGATGGGCATGCAGTACGTGCAGCGCTACAACGACAACTCGCTGGTCGTCGGCTCGGCCGAGTTCAACCGGCTCGGGCAGGCCGCTCGCGAGCTCGGCATCTGGCTGTGCGTGGGCTACAGCGAGCGCGCCGCCGGCAGCCTCTACATTGCCCAGGCGCTGTTCGACGACCGCGGCAATGTCGTGAAGACGCGCCGCAAGCTCAAGCCGACGCATGTCGAGCGCACCGTGTTCGGCGAGGGCGACGGCAGCGACCTGGCGGTGATGCAAACCGCCATCGGCAACGTCGGCATGCTGGCCTGCTGGGAACATCTCCAGCCGCTCAGCAAGTACGCGATGTACGCGCAGAACGAGCAGATCCACATCGGCGCGTGGCCGAGCTTCTCGGTCTACCGCGGCGCGGCCAACGCGCTCGGCGCCGAGGTGAACAATGCGCTGAGCCTGGTCTATGCCGTGGAGGGCCAGTGCTTCGTGATCGCGCCGTGCGGCGCGGTCTCGGCCGAGATGCACGAGCAGCTCTGCACCGACGACCTGCAGCGCCAGCTGCTGCTGCCCGGCGGCGGCTTCGCGCGCATCTACGGGCCGGATGGCACTTCGCTCGGCGAGACGTTGCCGGAAACGGCAGAAGGCCTGGTCATCGCCGACATCGACCTCGGCATGATCTCGCTCTCGAAAGCTGCGGCCGACCCGACCGGCCACTACGCGCGGCCCGATGTGACGCGGCTGCTGCTCAACAAGACGCCTGGCGACCGCGTCGTCTCGTACGTGATGCCGGGCATGGAGGTGACCGATGCGCTCCCTGCCGGCGCGCCGGGCAACGCGGGATGACCGCTCCTCGATGGGCAACATCGCCGCCACCGCGCAGGTCGGCCTGCTGTTCATGGATTTCGCGACGCCGAGTCGGCTGCCCGTGCAGGGTGACGCCGAACTCACCGACGACCCCGCCGTCGTCGGCCTCTGGCCGGGTGCGCAGTTCGCGGTGAAGGTGGCGATCACCGCGCTGATCACGAACTGCCCGCGCTACATCCCGCGCATGCAGCGCATCGACGGCTCGCGCTACGTGCCCGACCCGGCCTGATCTCGCTGGACGAGTGGGGTGCGATGGTCGCGAAGGGCGACCCACTCGCCTGAAGGCTCGATCGGCGGGCCCGCGCCGACCACTGACGTGCCACTCGACGTGTGCCCGGCTCTGGACAGGCGCCGCGGACTTGCGACCAAGCCCCTGGCCGCCCGCGCCGCAGGGGCGACACTTAAAATTGGCGGCATGAAACCCCAGCGTGTCGTCGTCGGCCTGTCGGGCGGCGTCGATTCGGCCGTCACCGCGCACCTGCTCAAGCAGCAGGGGCACGAGGTCATCGGCATCTTCATGAAGAACTGGGAGGATGACGACGACAGCGAATACTGTTCGTCGAACATCGACTTCGTCGACGCCGCCGCGGTCGCCGACGTGCTCGGCATCGAGATCGAGCACGTCAACTTCGCGGCCGAGTACAAGGACCGCGTGTTCGCCGAATTCCTGCGCGAATACGAAGCCGGCCGCACGCCGAACCCCGATGTGCTGTGCAACGCCGAGATCAAGTTCAAGGCCTTTCTCGACCACGCGATGCGCCTGGGCGCGGCGAAGATCGCGACCGGTCATTACGCCCGCGTGCGTGAACGCGTCGGCGCGTTCGAGCTGCTCAAAGGCCTCGACCCGCTGAAGGACCAGAGCTATTTCCTGCACCGTCTGACGCAGGCCCAGCTGAGCAAGACGCTGTTCCCGGTCGGCGAACTGCCGAAGACCGACGTGCGCCGCATCGCCGCCGAGATCGGCTTGCCGAATGCGAAGAAGAAGGACTCGACCGGCATCTGCTTCATCGGCGAGCGGCCGTTTCGCGAGTTCCTGAACCGCTACCTCGCGAACACGCCGGGCCCGATCAAGGACGACCGCGGCCGCACGATCGGCGAGCACGTGGGCCTGAGTTTCTACACGCTCGGCCAGCGCAAGGGCATCGGCATCGGCGGGCTGAAGGAGCGCGGTGCGCCACGGGGCGGGGGCGAGCACGATCCTTGGTTCGTCGCGCGCAAAGACATGGCGGGCAACACGCTCTACGCCGTGCAGGGCCACGATCACCCGTGGCTGCTGTCGCACCACCTGAATGCCGATGACACGAGCTGGATCGCCGGCCACGCACCGACGCTTGCCGCGCTCGCCGCGAAGACACGCTACCGTCAGCAGGACGCCGCTTGCGTGTTCGGCAACGCGCTCGACTCGGCCGGCGAAGGCGCGTTCGACCTGCGCTTCGAGCAAGCGCAATGGGCCGTCACGCCGGGCCAGTCAGCGGTCTTGTACGACGGCGAGGTCTGCCTCGGCGGCGGCGTGATCGCCGCCGCCACGCCCTGACTGCACTGATCGGGCATCATCGCGGCTCCCACGGAGCCGACGATGTACCTGCCCGCCCACTTCGACGAGACGCGCCCCGAGGTCTCGCACGCGCTGCTGCGCGCGCACCCGCTCGGCCTGCTGGTGACGCAGGATGCCGCCGGCGAGATGGCCGCGAACAGCGTGCCGTTCGTGCTCGATGCCGACCCGGCGGGCGGCCCCGGCATCCTGCGCGCGCACGTCGCGCGTGCGAACCCGCTGTGGCGCACGGCGCGCGGCGACCTCGATTCGCTCGTCGTCTTCCAGGGCGACCAAGCCTATATCTCGCCGAGCTTCTACGCCAGCAAGGCCGAGCACGGCAAAGTCGTGCCGACCTGGAACTACGTGATGGTGCAGGCGCGCGGCCGGTTGCGCGCGGTCGACGACGCCGACTGGCTGCGCGCGTTCGTCACGCGACTGACCGATCGGCACGAGGCGCCGCGCGCGCAACCGTGGGCGGTGAGCGATGCGCCCGAGGACTACATCGCGACGATGCTGCGCGCGATCGTCGGCATCGAGATCGTGCTCACCTCGCTGACCGGCAAGTGGAAGGTCGGCCAGAACCGATCGGCCGCCGACCGCGCCGGCGTGGCGCAGGGTCTGGCCGACGCGGGGATTCGATTTGAGGCATGCTCGGCAGCCCCCGCGCCCGCCCCCGATCGAACGTGACTTCCGACGCCCCCGCCACACCACTCCTCACCCCCAGCCAGTTCCGCGCCGCCACCGCCGCGGTGATGATGACGATCCTGCTCGCCGCGCTCGACCAGACCATCGTCAGCGTCGCGGTGCCGACAATCGCGCGCCAGCTTGGCGGTTTCGAGTGGATGGCCTGGGTGATCTCGGGCTACCTGATCGCCTGCACGGTCGTCACGCCGCTCTACGGCCGCCTGAGCGACCTCGTCGGCCGGCGCCGCGTGATGACGATTGCGATCGTCATCTTTCTTCTCGCCTCGGTCGCCTGTGCGCTGGCGCAGACGCTGCCTCAACTCGTGCTCGCGCGCGTGCTGCAGGGGGTGGGCGGCGGCGGGCTGATCGCGACCGCGCAATCGGTGATCGCCGATGTCGTGCCGCTGCGCGAACGCGGGCGCTACCAGAGCTATGTGAGCATCGTCTGGGCGGTGGCGAGCATGCTCGGACCGGTGATCGGCGGCGTGCTGACCGAGTACCTGTCGTGGCCGTGGATCTTCTGGATCAACCTGCCGGTCGGCCTCGTCGCGCTGGTGCTGGTGCATCGCTCGCTGAAGGCACTGCCGGTGACGCACAGGAAAGCGCGCCTCGACGGCGTCGGCGCACTGTTGCTGCTCAGCGGCCTGACCGCGCTGCTGATCCCGATCACGCGCGTCGGCCAAGGCACCGTCTGGAGCGATTCATGGAACCTGATCGGCTGGGCGATTGCGGTCGCGCTGCTGGTCGTGTTCGTGCTGCAGCAGCGCCGCCATCCGGACGCGATCGTGCCGATGGCGCTGTTCAAGAACCGCACGGTGGTCGCGTGCTGCGCGCTGCTGTTCGTCTGCTTCTTCAACTTCATCGCGATGTCGGTGCTGGTGCCGCTGCGCCTGCAACTCAGCGCCGGCTTCAGTGCGGCCGACGCCGCGCTGCGGCTGTTGCCGCTGACCTTGGCGATCCCCGCGGCCGCGTTCACGAGCGGCCGCTGGCTGAGCCGTACCGGGCGCGTGCTGCCGATGCAGCGGCTCGGCGTCGTGCTGGTGCCGCTCGCGCTGCTGGCGATGGGGTTCAGCGGCCCGACCGGCGCGGTCGCCGCGATCGCACTGATCGTGCTCGGCGCCGGCATGGGGCTGCAGATGCCGACGACGCTGATCACGGTGCAGCAATCGGTGCCGCGCGAGCAGATCGGCACGGTCACCGCGCTGACCTCGTTCTTCCGCCTGCTCGGCGGTGCGATCGGCATCGCGGTGCTCAGCTCGGTGGTGCTGCTCTTGCTGCGCGGCCACCTGCCGGCCGGCGTGACCTCGCTCGACGGCGAAGGCCTCGGTCAGCTGCTCGATGCGTCGCGCGGCGGGCACGGGCTCGGCAGCGACGTGGCGTTCCAGCAGGTGATGTGGCTGAGCGCGGGCGTGTCGATGATCTCGCTGTGGCTTGTCACCCGCTTGCCCGATCTGCAACTGCACGATGTTGCGGGTGCGATGAAGGAGGCGGCGGCAGAGCTCTGATGTCGGCGTTTGGTAAAACCTGCACATGTCGACTTTCCTTGTTCCCTTCGCAAGACCGATCCTCGTCGCACTCATTCTGTTCGGCGCAACGCTCGCGCACGCCGCCCCGAAAGTCGAAGACACGATGGCCCAGCGCATGCAGGCCTGCACCGGCTGCCACGGCGCGCAGGGCCGGGCCGCGAGCGATGGCTACTATCCGCGCATCGCCGGCAAGCCGGCTGGCTACCTCTACAACCAGCTCGTGAGCTTTCGCGACGGTCGGCGCCACTACGCGCTGATGACCAACCTGCTCGCGCCGCTCTCTGACGACTACCTGCGCGAGATCGCCGCGCACTTCGCGGCGCTCGATGTGCCGTACCCGCCACCGCAACCCGCCAACACCAGCGTGGACCTGCTGAGCCGCGGCGGAACGCTGGTGCTGCGCGGTGATGCAGCATTGAAGATTCCCGCGTGCGTGCAATGCCACGGCAGCGCGTTGATGGGCGTGACGCCGGCGATTCCCGCGATCGTCGGCATGCCGCGCGATTATCTGAACGCGCAACTCGGCGCGTGGCGCACCGGCAGCCGGCATGCGAACGCGCCCGACTGCATGGCGCAGATCGCGCGAGCGCTCGCGCCGGCCGACATCAGCGCGCTCTCGCAGTGGCTCGCGGCGCAGCCCGTGCCCGCCGGCGCGAAACCCGCGGCGGCATTGCCGGAGGCGCTGCCGCTGCCGTGCGGCGGCATGACCGCGGCCGCAGGCACCCCATGAAGCGCGCGCTGATCCGGATCGCGCTGGTGTTGCTCGGCCTGGGCCTGCTCGGCGTCGCCGCGGTGCGCTGGCTGAACGAGCGCGGCGAAGACCCGATCGCGGTCACGTCCGCATCCGCCCCCGCCACGGCCGAGCTGATCGCACGCGGCGCCTACCTCGCGCGCGCAGGCAACTGCATGGGTTGCCACACGGTGCAAGGCGGCGCCGCTTGGGCCGGCGGGCGCGGCGTGCCGACGCCGTTCGGCACGATCTACGCGCCGAACCTCACACCCGACCCGGCCACAGGCATCGGCGAATGGTCGCCCGCCGAGTTCTGGCGCGCGCTGCACAACGGCCGCGCACGCGACGGGCGCTTGCTGTACCCCGCGTTCCCGTACCCGAACTACACGCGCATCACGCGCGACGACTCGGACGCGATCCACGCGTTCCTGCGCAACCTGCCGCCGGTGGTGCAGGCGAACAAGCCGCACGAGTTGTCTTTCCCGTTCGATCAGCAGGCGGCGCTCGCGGTCTGGCGCGCGCTGTACTTCCGCGCCGCCGAGCCGGCGCGGCCGGAAGTCGATATTGCGCGCGGCCCCGAGTGGCTGCGCGGCGCCTACCTCGTCGAAGGGCTCGGCCATTGCAACGCCTGCCACGCGAGCCGCAACGCGCTCGGCGCGACGCGCAACACCCTCGACTTGGCCGGCGGGCTGATCCCGGTGCAGAACTGGTACGCGCCGTCGCTGACCTCGCCCGACGAGGCGAGCGTGGCCGCGTGGGACTTGGAGCAGATCGCCGAGCTGATGCGCACCGGCATCACTGCAAGTGGCGCAGTGCTGGGGCCGATGCGCGAGGTCGTTGCCGGCAGCACGCAGCATTTGACCGAGCCCGATCTGCGTGCGATGGCGGTGTACCTGAAGGCGCTGCCGCAGTCGCCGGCCGCGCCCGTGCCGGCTGAAGCGACTGCAGGCGCAGCCCCCGACGGGCCGGGCGCGAAACTCTACGCGCAGCACTGCGTGCAATGCCACGGCGAACAAGGCGAAGGCGTGCCCCGCGTCTACCCGGCGCTCGCCGGCAGCCGCGCGGTGACGATGCGCATGCCGGTGAATCTGGTGAACATCGTGCTCGAAGGCGGCTTCCCGCCCAGCACCGCCGGCAATCCGCGGCCCTACGGCATGCCGCCGTTCGCCACCCTGCTGAGCGACGCCGAGGTGGCTCAGTTGCTGAGCCACCTGCGCGGCAGCTGGGGCAACCGCGCCGCGCCGGTCTCGGCGCTGGATGTGGCGCAGCTGCGCCGTCGATAGCCGACGCTCTCACCTCCGGGCAGCGGCGACGACGTAGGCCGCGTCCGACGCTCGATTGGCGTCGCTGCGCCGCCCACAGGTGCTGACCGACGCTGTTTCGAGCGGCAACGATCGGATACGCTGGCGGTTGCTTCAGCCACCGGTCCACGCGATGCGCCCGTTCGACGCCAGCACGTACGCTTCAACGCGGCCACCGGGCACGGCCGCTTTGTTGCGGAGCGACCGTGGGCACTGAGCCAGTCGATCCCCGTGGCGGCGGCGAGCCGGCCGGCGCGGTTCCCACCGCCCTCGCGCACCTCGCCGCCGTGCTCCCGAGCCTGCAACTCGGACTCGGTCTGTTCTCGGCGACGATCGTGATCACGGCGCTCTACCTCGGCCGCGAGATCCTGATGCCGCTGGCGATGGCCTTTTTGCTCGGCTTCGTGCTCGATCCGCTGGTCGTGCGCCTGAAGCGCTGGGGCGTGCCGCGGTCGGTGGCAGTCATCGTCGTCGTCGCGGTGACGCTGGCGCTGATCGCGGTGGCCGGGCTCTTCCTGAGCCGTCAGGTCAGTGCACTCAGCGCCGAACTGCCGACCTACCAAAGCAACATCCAGATCAAGCTGCGCGACTTTCGGGCGCGCATGGATGCGCCGGGCATGTTCGACGGTGCGGTCAAAACGCTCGAAGCGGTGCAGAAGGAAGTCGAGGGCGCCCCCGTCCCGGGGCAGGCCAGAAAGACCGGCGCCGCGCCGGCGCAGCGCGTGCAGATCGAGGAGAAGGCACCGACACCGTTGGCGCGCGCGCTGCAGTGGTTCGAGATCGCAGGCGGGCCGCTGATGAACGCCGGCATCGTGCTGGTGTTTCTGATCCTGGTGCTTCTCGACCGGCAAGACCTGCGCGACCGGCTGCTGCGCCTGCTCGGCGGCAACCTGCACCGCACCACCGATGCGATGGACGAGGCGGGCGTGCGCATCAGCAAGTACCTGACGATGCAGCTCGTCGTCAATGCCAGCTATGGCGTGCCGATGGCCGCCGGGCTGTGGCTGATCGGCGTGCCGGCCGCGATCCTTTGGGGCGCGGTCGCCGCGGTGATGCGCTTCGTCCCGTACGTCGGGCCGATGCTGTCCGCGATCTTTCCGCTGGCACTCGCTTTCGCCGTTGACCCGGGCTGGAGCATGGTGCTGTGGACCCTCGTGCTGATCGTGCTGCTCGAACTCCTCAGCAACAACGTCGTCGAACCATGGCTGTACGGCGCCAGCACCGGGCTGTCGGCGATCTCGCTGATGGTCGCCGCGACGTTCTGGGCCACGCTCTGGGGACCGATCGGGCTGGTGATGTCGACGCCGTTGACCGTCTGCCTGCTGGTCATCGGCCGCCACCTGCCGCACCTGCAGTTTCTCGACGTGCTGCTGGGCAGCCAGCCGGCGCTCGAGCTGCCGACGCGCATTTACCAGCGGCTGCTGGCCGGCGATGTCGAGGACGCGATCGAGCTCGCCGTCGAGCAGGCCGATTCCGGCAGCGTCGCCGACTTCTATCACCAGATCGGCATTCCGGCGCTGCGCCTGGCGAGCGACGACCACGACAGCGTCGCGACCGCCGAGCACCGGCACCGCGTCGTCTCCGGCATGGACCGCGTGATCGACGAGTTGCGCGAGCAACAGCCGCCGGCAGCCGGGCCCGGCCGGCCGCGCGTCGTGTGCATCGGCGGCAAGTGGGAGGTCGACACGCTGGCCGCACGCATGCTCGCGCACGCGTTGGGCCTGGCCGGCGTCGCGGCGGACCATCGCGCGGCAGGTGTCTCGCAGGCCGACTTCTTCGCGACGCTCGATCTGCAAGGCGCGACGACCGTTTGCCTGTCGCACTTCAGCCGCGAGCCGCAGACCCAAGTGCGCTATCTGTGCCGCCGGCTGCGCCGGCGCTGGCCCGATCTGCACATCGTGCTGGCACTCTGGAATGCGCCGGCTGCGCTGCTCGAGGGGGCCGGCCACAAGGCGCTCGGTGCCGATGCCGTCGCGACGTCGATCGACGAGACCGTGATGCGCATCGGCCAACAGCTGGGCACTGCGCTCAGCGAGGTTTACCTGCCGGCGCCGGTGCCCGAGGCCGATGTCGCCCGGCTGCGCGCGCTGCGCGCCAGCGGCATCCTCGACGAGGCGCTGCGGCGGCGCTTCGACCAGCTCGCCAAGCGTGCCGCCGACACCTTCGACATGCCGCTCGCGCTGGTCTCGCTGATCGACGAATCGACGCAACAAGTGCGCGGCGCCGGCGGGGCGCTGGCCGCGTTGGCTGGCGGCAACTCAGCCGGTGCCGACAGCCTCGTCATCGAGCGCTCGCTCTCGGTGTGCGGCCACGTCGTCGCGAACGCGCAGACGGTGGTCGTCGAAGACATCGCTCGCGACCCGCGCTTCGCCAACAACCCGGTGCTGCGCGAACGCGGACTGCGCTTTTACGCCGGTGCGCCGCTGCGCGACGCCGAGGGTCACGTGTACGGCTCGCTGTGCGTGCTCGACACCAAACCGCGCAGCTTCGACGAGCGGGAGATCCGGCTTTTGGAATCGATGGCGGCCGATCTGATCGAGTCGCTTCTACTGGTGCGACCGCCGGCGGATGCGCCGCGACCCGCGATCGCGGCGGCGTCCGCGCCGGCGGAGTCCGCCGGCCCGCCATCGGCGACGATCGGGCAGCTCGTGCCCGACTGAGCCGCGCGATCAGTCTTTCACGAACGCCAGCAAGTCCTTCGTGAACCGCTCCTTGTGCGTCGCGAACAACCCGTGCGGCGCGCCGTCGTACTCGATCAGCGTCGCGTTCGCGATGCCCTTCGCGGCAGCGCGGCCCGAGGCGTCGATCGGCACGGTCTTGTCGTCGGTGCCGTGGATGATCAGCGTCGGAACCTTGAACGCGGCGAGATCGGGGCGGAAGTCGGTCGTCGCGAACGCTTTCGCGCACGCGAGCGTGGGTTTCAGGCCGGCCTGCATCGACACGGCGCGCGCCCACTCGAGCAGCTCGGCGCTGGCCGGGTGTGAGACCAGGCTGACGCCGAAAAAGTCCTTGAAGAAACCGGCGAAGAACTTGGCGCGGTCTTCCTTCATGCCCTTCGTCATCCCGTCGAACACCGATTGATCGGTGCCGCCGGGGTTGTCGGGCGTCTTCAGCATGAAGGGCACGACGGATGAGATCAGCGCCGCCTTGACCACGCCCTTGCCGTTGTGGCGTGACATGTAGCGCGCGACCTCGCCCCCGCCCATCGAGAAGCCGACGATGGTCGCGTCTTTCGCTCCGGTCTGCTCGATCACGTTCGCGAGGTCGTCGGCGAAGGTGTCGTAGTCGTAGCCCGACCATGGCTGCTCCGAGCGGCCGAAGCCGCGCCGGTCATAGGCGATCGCGCGGTAGCCGGCGTCGGCGAGTGCCATCGCCTGGTCATCCCAGCTGTCGGCCGAGAGCGGCCAGCCGTGGGTCAGGATCACCGGACGGCCACTGCCCCAGTCCTTGACATAGAGCTTGGTGTTGTCGGTGGCGGTCACGTAGGTCATCGGTCTTCCTTCAGGTGGTGGTTCGGTGAACGAGTATTCGCAGC
>JANXVK010000348.1 GCA_025351675.1 Rhizobacter sp. | reverse complement strand
CGGCGCTGCAGGTCTGGGCCGACGACGCGGCCTCGTGGCCGGCGGACGAGCCCGGGGAGGACTGAGCCGCGGTGGACGAGACGCCCGAGCCGTACATCCGCGAGGAGCTCGACGCGCGTTCGCTGCACTTCTCGATGTCGGCGATCCAGAGCCGCATGCACCTGCTGCGGCCCGACGCGCTCGAGCTCGACTACACGCAGCTCGCGATGGGCTGGCTGATGCTGCGGCCGGCGGCTTCAACGCTCGCGATGATCGGCCTCGGCGGCGGCTCGATCGCGAAGTTCTGCCATCGGCACCTGCCGCGCACGTCGATGGTGGTCGTCGAGATCGACCCGCGCGTGATTGCGCTGCGCGAGGCCTTCCAAGTGCCGGCCGATGATGCGCGCTTCCGCGTTGTCGAAGGCGACGGCGCACAGTTCATCGCGACCACCGACGAACGCTTCGACCTGCTGATGGTTGACGCCTTCGATGCCGACGGCATGCCTGCGGCGCTCGGCACGCCGCGCTTCTACGACGACTGCCTCGACGCGCTGACGGCCGA
This sequence comes from Rhizobacter sp., assembly GCA_025351675.1. Classification (GTDB taxonomy): domain Bacteria; phylum Pseudomonadota; class Gammaproteobacteria; order Burkholderiales; family Burkholderiaceae_C; genus LMDS01. The sequence continues at coordinate 7,805 of JANXVK010000348.1, read as the reverse complement.
CGGCCTCTTCGTCGTCAACCTGCATGCGGGTCACCCGCAGCACGCGCTGCATGTCGACCGGATCGGGCGCAGCTTCGGCCAGCGCATCCTGCGCGTTGAAGACCGCGACGGCAGCAACGCGGTGGTGTTCGCGGCGAAGGGCGACCTGCTCGTGCCTGCGGGTGGGGGCACGTTGCGCCAACCTGCAACGCTGGCCGCGGAACCGTGGAAGGAACTGCGCGGCGCGTTCTCGCGCATCGCGAGCGCCTTGCAGCGAGAACACGCCAGAGATCAGGCGAACGTCTTCGCGCCGTCGTCGAGCCGGCCGTAGCGCAGCGCGAACAGGTCGCGCAGGTAGTTCTGGTTCAGCTTCCACGGTCCGCGCGTGCCTTGCTTCGGAAAGCGGTGCAACTCGCGCTGCAGGTAGCCCGACGAAAAATCGACCCACGGTGCGGTGGGCATCAAAGGGTCGGCATTGCGCGGTGTGCACTGGCGCAGCCCGTGCGTCGCCATGTGGTTCAGCAGCCGGCAGACGTACTCCGAGATCAGATCGGCCTTCAGCGTCCACGAGGCGTTGGTGTAGCCGAACACTGCGGCGAAGTTCGGCACGCCGCTGTACATCAGGCCTTTGTAGTTCAGCGTGTTCGGCCAGTCGACCGGCACGCCGTCGACGCTGACCTGCAACCCGCCCGCCAGTTCGAGCGCGAGGCCGGTCGCGGTGACGATGAGGTCGGCGTCGAGTTCGGCGCCCGAGGTGAGTTGGATGCCGGTCTCGGTGAACGACGCGATCGTGTCGGTGACGACCGATGCGCGCCCCGACCGGAGCGCTTTGAAGAAGTCGCCGTCGGGCACCAGGCACAGGCGCTGCTCCCACGGGTTGTAGCGCGGCGTAAAGTGGGTCGACAGGTCGGCATCGGGCCCGAGCCAGCGCTGCACGCCGCCGAGCAGGATGCGTTTCGCGAGCGCCGGCCGGCTTCTGCACAGGTTGTAGATGAGCATGCTCAGCGACACCTGCTTCCAGCGCGTCAGCCCGTAAGCGAGCCGCGCGGGCAGCAGGCGGCGCAGACCAGTCGCGATCGCGTCCTGCGATGGCAACCCGATCATGTACGTGGGTGAGCGTTGCAGCATCGTCACATGCGCGGCCGTCTGCGCGAGCGCAGGCACGAGCGTGACGGCGGTCGCACCGCTGCCGATCACGACGATGCGCTGGCCGGCGTGGTCTACGTCGTCGCCCCAGTGCTGTGGGTGAACAACGCGCCCCTTGAAGCGCTCGCGGCCGGTGAACTCGGGCGTGTGGCCGGCGTCGTAGCGGTAGTAACCGCCGCAGGTGAGCAGGAAGTTGCAGCTGAACTGCACGGGTTCGTTCGAGTCGCCGAGCTCGGCGTCGATCGTCCACAGCGCATCCTTCGTCGACCATGCCGCACGCTTCACGCGGTGCTTGAAGCGGATCTTCTTGTCGATGCCGTGCTCGCGCGCCGTCTCCTGCAGGTAGCTCAGGATCGACGGCCCATCGGCGATCGACTTCGCGCCCTTCCAAGGTCGAAAGCGGTAGCCGAGCGTGTACATGTCGGAATCGGAACGCACACCGGGGTAGCGGAACAGATCCCAGGTGCCGCCGAGACGTTCACGCCCTTCCAGGATCGCGAAGCTGCGCTGCGGGCATCGCTGCTGCAGGTGCACGCCCGCGCCGATGCCGGAGAGGCCGGCGCCGACGATCAGCACATCGAAGTGTTCCATCGCGGCGATGCTACGGCGCGCCGGGCCGCGCCACAATGTCGCGCATGACGAGCAAGACAGACACTGGCCTGTTCACCGCCGACGACGGCGCCGCGCGCTGCCGCTGGTGCCAGGCGACCGCCGCCTACCAGCACTACCACGACCACGAATGGGGCTTCCCGGTCACCGATGATCGGCGTTTGTTCGAGAAGCTCTGCCTCGAAGGCTTTCAGGCCGGGCTGTCGTGGCTGACGATCCTGAACAAGCGCGAATCGTTTCGGGCCGGCTTCGCGAACTTCGACGCCGAGCAGGTCGCGCGCTTCAAGGAGGCCGACATCACGCGGCTGCTCGCCGACGCCGGCATCGTGCGGCATCGCGGCAAGATCGAATCGACGATCAACAACGCGAAGCGCGTGATTGAGTTGCGCCACGAGTTCGGTTCGCTCGCTGCGTATGCCTGGTCGCACGAACCGTCGCCACGCTCGCGGCCGAAGAAGATGACGCTGGCGGGGCTGCGCGCGAACACGACCTCGCCCGAATCGGTCGCGATGTCGAAAGACTTGAAGAAGCGCGGCTGGAGTTTCGTCGGCCCGACGACGGTTTATGCCTTCATGCAGGCAATGGGGCTCGTCAACGACCACCTCGAAGGCTGCCACGTGCGCGCCCAAGCGCTCTTGGATCGCGCCGGGCTGCCCGCGCGGGCAGCCCGGTAAAGCAGTGCGCGCCGTGTGCGCCGATCCCGGCCTCGCCGTCCGCGATCGGTTTGAAAGATGTCGACGAAACAAGGTTCAAGTTCCTGACCCGCGTTACATGCGCTTTCCCGCTGCAGCGCCAACGCGCACCGCCTGGGCGGTAAAGTCTCGTCGCAAGTGCTCGAGCCCCAGCCGCGACGTCTGGGCGCGAACAGCGCAAGAAAACTACAGCCTGGTCTGGCGCAGCGAGAGGTCCATTTTGAAAGGCGACACGATCATCGGGGTGCACGAGTCCCACCCCTCGTTGCGCTCGCTCATACAGGGTGCACCCGAGGCCGAAGATCACTCGCTAGAAGGCGAAGTCAGCAGGCTGTTCAAGATACGCAGCGCCGATTCGCACGGACAGCGGAGTTCGGCCAGCGTGCTGGTCAATCGCATGTATGCGGCACGTGGGTATCTCTCCACCGCGATTCCGAATCCCCCGATGCCGACGCGCATCACGTTTACGGCCACGGAGCACGACGAGACCATCGGAACGATCACGATCGGCTTCGACTCAGATACCGGATTACACGTCGACGAACTCTTTGCGTGCGAGACCGAAACGATCCGTCGACAGGGGCGGAGGGTATGCGAATTTACGAAGCTGGCAATGGACAGTGTGGTCAAGTCCAAGCGTGTGTTGGCGTCGTTGTTCCACGTTTCCTACATCTTCGCCCATCGCATCATGGGATACGACGACTTGGTGATCGAGGTAAACCCGCGGCACGTGCGGTACTACGAACGCATGTTGGGTTTCGAGGCACTGGGCGCGCCCCGCCACAACCATCGCGTGAACGCGCCGGCAGTCCTGATGAGGCTGCAGTTCTCGCACGCGCATGCCGAGATCGGTCGCTGCGGCGGGTCGCCCGAGTACGCGTTGGTCGAGCGTTCTCTGTATCCGTACTTCTTTTCGGTGAGTGAAGAAGCTTCGATCGTCGGGCGGCTGGACCGGAGCCAGTCCAACGTGACTGGCTGGCTCGACGCGGCCGAAAGCTTGCCCATGCTCCGTGGGGTCCATGGCGCCGACACGCGTCATCATTGAGCTTTTGTGGGCGCCACCACCAAGTGCGCGCGCGATCAGTCGTCGAAGATGCCCGCTTCGTATTCCATCTCGGCGGCGATGAGCGGGTCGTATCCACCGACGTCTGACCACAACTCGGCGGCCTGCGCTGCGCAGGCCGCCCGATCAAGCGACGGGTTCAGTTCTGCCAATCGCTCTGCGCAAGCCTCGATCCATTGCTGGCGTTGTATCGGTGGACGGATCGCACTTCTATGCGCAGCGGTACCAGCGTCAATACCGGTCAGGCGTTTGAGTGGCGTGAACATGATGGGGGCCGGAGGGTTGGGCACACCCAAAGAATCGCTCGCTTGACGGCCCACCCATGTAGGACGGCGGCTTGGGTCGACGTCGGATTGCTCAGCCTCGTGATCGACCCACTTCAGCGCGCCGTGTAGAGCAGATGTGCCGTGCTCGTCGTGCTGAACTGCACGTCGATCGACACTAGTCTTAGCGTGCCTTCCGCTGCCATGCGGTAGCGAGACTGTTGAGTCGCCAGTAACTGCGCGGACGTGTTGTACGTGCGGATGGTGATGTTGGCAATCGCGGTCGTGGCGGTGTCCGGCTCGATGAGATAACTGTAGACGCGCCTGCCGGTGCTGGTCGTTTTCGTGCTGTCGGAGTAGGTCGCTAGCGCGACGAGATCAGCCGTATCGCCGACCTTGGCGCTCGCAGGGAGCGCCCGCGGCAGCGCCTCGTACCTGGAATACTCGCCACCGGTGATCGACTGGCCGATTGGTACGAAATTTCCGTCGTAGTACGTCAGGCCGGTAACGCTTGCCGTCGCCGGTAGGCAGTTACTGAACGTGGCGGTCGAAGTTTGCGACGCGGAGAAGCCGGCCACTGCCTCGAAGGCCGCAGCACTCGCGGCGGCGATGGCGATCGTGGCCGTGCCTGTGCAGGTGCCGGAGAGGTCGAAGTTGTCGGTCGCGCCAGACATGAGGCGTGCTTTGTAGCCGATGGCGAATGCAAAAGAACTGCCCGCTGTTGGTGGGTTTTCGGTGGTCGAGGCGGGAGCACTGCTACCGCCACCGCCACATGCCGCCAACATGGCGACCAACGACCCGCAGAACACGCCACGACAACACAACTTATTCTTCATATCCATGCCCTTTTTCGGGTGCTGTCAGGCGCGACGGTCGGACCAAGTGTCGCCAGCCCGCGCTCGTTGCTTACATTGATGAAAAGTGGCCGCGCAGACGCGGCCACTGATCATGACTGGGCCATCAAGTGCGCCGGCGGCGCACGACGTAGCCGACCGCCGCGAGGCCCGCGAGCATCAGTGCGTAAGTCTCTGGCTCTGGCACCGGAGTGACCGGCGCGAAGTTGATCGTGCCTCCGCCCTTGATGATTCGGAAACCGCCGTCAAACGCAAACACATTGCTCGGCGTGTTGGTGAACGAGGTCAGCGCCATCTTGTAGAACGGATTCGGCGCGGCGAAGAAAGAGGCGTTCGCCGGATTGACGTCGAAGCTCAATGTCGCTCCGGCGTTTGCGAAGAAACTGCCCTGTGCCGGGTTGGTGCTGACGAAATTGCCGCCCGGCTGTAGCGATCCGCTGGCAAGTGCGATTTCGCCGGCAGCCGTTTCAAACGGATTGCCGCTCCCGTCGATTCCGAAGGTTGCGCTCCCGTTGTAGCCGTAGAGCGTGTAGTTCAACGTCGAGAAGCTGCCGAGCGTCGGCGTTGTCAACGGGTTGCCAGTGCTGGTAGTACCGGTGCCATCGAACTTGATGTACAGGCCGTAAGTCGAGTTCAACCCCGGGACGTTCAACGACGGGTTGCTACCCACCTGAAAGCCGGTCACTGCCAAGTAGCCTGTGTCGGCGAACGTGCTGCCGGCGAAGGTGACCAAGGAGTAGTCCGAGATCGAGATGTTGTCGGCGATGAACGGCTTTGCCGTCGCGCCGCCCAAACCTGCCGCAGTGGGGTCAAACGTGAACGGCGGTGTGTCCGCGTACGCAGCCGCGCCAGAGGCGGCGATCGCAACGGCCACCGCGGTGCGACGTATGACCAAGTGCGCAAGGGGCGCTTTGAGTTGCATGATGATCTCCTGCAGTTGAAGAAGGGAATCCGAGACTTTCGGACCTCTGGATTTAAGCAAGCCAATATTCGAGTCCTTGTAGGACGACATCCAGCAAGACTTCGCATCCCCGCGAACGGGGGGGTAACAAATCGGGCAACTGGCTTGGGCCGACGTTCGCGCGGCCTAACGTCCTACGGCGAGACCCGATCAGTCGTTACAAGCTTCATCGAGGACTAACGACCCGGCGCGAAAACCTGACGTTGCGCCGCGGCACAAACGAGTTGCGACAATGAAATCACAACGATCACGAGCCGCTATAAGCGCCGTCCCGTGGGACGAGAAGCGCCTATGGCGGGTGCGCGTGCCGCCGATGCCAAATCGGGGCGTGTGCGAATGACGGCCGACGCGTCGGCCGCGCAAGCGGCGTTCCCTTACGACGAAGCGTTTTCGCGCAATCTTGGTTGGGTGACCACCGCCGAGCAGGCGCGGCTCAAGTCGTCGCGCGTCTGCATTGCGGGTCTGGGCGGTGTCGGAGGCGTCTACTTGCTGACCTTGGCCCGGTTGGGCATCGGTGCGTTCGCAATCGCCGATTTCGATACCTTCAGTTACCCGAACTTCAACCGCCAAGTAGGTGCAGGCGCATCGTCGGTCGGTCGTCCGAAGATCGACGTGATGATCGAGATGGCACGCGAGATCAACCCCGATCTCGACATACGCGTCTATCGCGAAGGCCTGACCCCGCAGAACATTCCCGCCTTTCTCGCCGAGGGTAACGTGTACCTCGACGGACTCGACTTCTTTGCGCTCGACATCCGCCGACGCGTCTTCGCCCATTGCCACGCTACCGGCATTCCCGCCGTCACCGTCGCCCCCTTGGGCCTGGGCGCGGCGTTGCTGAATTTCGTGCCCGGCGGGATGAGTTTCGAGGATTATTTCCAGCTCGAAGGGCACAACGGCGCCGATCAGGCGCTGCGCTTCCTCGTCGGGCTGTCGCCGGCGATGCTGCAAATGAACTACCTCGTGGACCCTTCGCGCGTCGACCTCGCGAACCAGCGCGGCCCGTCGACTGTGATCGCCGTGCAGCTGTGCAGCGGTGTGGCGGCCGCGCAGGTGCTGAAGCTGCTTCTCAAGCGCGGCGAAGTTGTCGCCGCGCCCAACGGGCTGCATTTCGACGCCTACCGCAACCGGCTGCGGCGCACGTGGCGACCGGGTGGCAACCGAAATCCGATCCAGCAGTTGCTGCTGGCGGTCGCAAAGCGCCGCTTGCGGTCGTTGTGACGCGGCCAATGCGACCGAACTGGGACACGCTTCGCGTCATCCTCGCGGCCGGCATCCAAGCGCCGTCGGCCGAGAATCGGCACTACTTTCGCTATGCCGTCGAAGCCGACAACGTGCGTTTGGTGGCGACCGAGCGTGCTTCGTGGGCATCGCTGCCACACCGACGCATGCTCGCCGAAATGGCCTTCGGGGCGGTGATCGAGAACATCGTGCTGAACTCGCTCGAGTTCGGTCAGGCGGTCAAAGTCGACCTGCGTTCCGATCTTGAGCAGCCGGATGTGATCGCCACGCTGCGGTGGTCGGCGGCCGACCCCGTTGCAACCGACCCGCTGTCAGGTGCGATCGCGACGCGCCACACGAACCGCCGCTTCTACCGACGCGCACGGGTCGATGCGTCGACCTTGACCAGCCTGCAACAGGCGTCTGAGTCGATCGAAGGCGCCGAGCTGCACTGGCTCGACCGGCCGGACTTGCGCGCCTGCGCTCTGCGGGCGATCCGCCTCGCCGAGACCGAGCGCTTCCGGCGGCCTGCGTTGCATGAGGAACTGTTCGGTGCGGTGCGGTTTGACGTGGGCTGGAAGCGAACCGTCGACGAATGGCTGCCACCGGCGGCGCTCGAGGTGGAGCCGCCCGCTCGCGCCGTCTTCGCCATGCTGCGCGACTGGCGGATCATGCGCGTTGCGAACCTGTTCGGCGCGCATTTTGCGCTCGGAATGCGGGCTGGCCTCCTGCCATGCGCGTCCGCCCCGCACTTGGGTTTGGTACTCGCCACCGGGGGGGACGACCAGTCCGCCGCGGTGCGCGCCGGCCGCGCCTTTCAACGCTTATGGCTTGCCGCCAGTGCGTCTGGCTTGGCGTTGCAGCCGATGGCGGCATCGACCGCGCTCGCATGCCAGATTCCCGGCAATGGGTGGGTCTCCGTGCGTACCCAAGCCACGCTGAAGGCGTTGCTCGAGGTGATGCGCGGAGAGGCGCGCGGCGTACCGTATATGTTGTTCCGGCTCGGCCGCGCCCGCG
>JANXVK010000250.1 GCA_025351675.1 Rhizobacter sp. | reverse complement strand
GGTGCTCGCCGCCGTAGATTTCGGGCGTTTCCGAGAGGATCGCGGTGCCGCCGTGGCGCACCAGCCGGTCGACCGCCGCGCCGAGCGCCGGGTTCGCGCTGATGCCGGAGTAGCCGTCGCTGCCGCCGCACTGCAGCCCGACCGTGATGTGCGCGGCGCTGACCGGCTCGCGCTGCACGCGGTTCGCTTCCTCGAGCAGCCACTGCACGAGCTCGATGCCGTGCGCGACGGTCTTCTTCGTGCCGCCGGTTTCCTGGATGTTGAAGGTGTGGAACTGCGTGCCTGTCGACAAACTCTCCTGCTCCATCAGACCGGAAATCTGGTTCGTCTCGCAGCCGAGCCCGACGACGAGAATCGACGCGAAGTTCGCGTGCTTCGCGTACCCGCCCAGCGTGCGCCGCAGCACCTGCAGCGGCTCGCCGGCGCTGTCGGTCGCGCAGCCGGCGCCGTGCGTCAGCGCGATCACGCCGTCGACGTTCAGGTACTTGTCGAGTGCCTCGGGATGAGTGTCGCGCCGGAAGTGATCGGCGATCGCGCGCGCGACCGTCGCCGAGCAGTTCACCGAGGTCAGGATGCCGATGTAGTTGCGCGTCGCGATGCGGCCATCGGCGCGCCGGATTCCCATGAACGTGGCCGGCGTGTCGACGAACGCCGTCGGGTGCGTGCCCGTGCTCGCCGCGTAGTCGCGCGCGAAGCTGCTGAACTCCAGGTTGTGCGTGTGCACGTGCTGGCCGGCCACGATCGCCTGTTTCGCGGTGCCGATGATCTGGTTGTAGCGCCGCACCGGCGCGCCTTGCGCGATCGCGCGCACGGCGATCTTGTGACCCGGCGGCACGAGGCCGATCACGGTGACGCCCTCGCTCGCCAGCAGCGTGCCGCCGACGAGCTGGTGGCGTGCGATCACGACATCGTCGGCCGGATGGATGCGGATGATCGAGGGGTCGGACATGACGGCTCTTCTGTGTGCTTTCAGCCGTCGATCAAGGCCGGATCCCACGCGAACACGCGCTGGTCTTGTTGGCCGAGGCCTTCGATCCCGAGCTTCATCGTGTCGCCGGCCTTGAGGTACCAAGCCGTCGGCTTCTGCCCCATGCCCACGCCGGGCGGCGTGCCGGTGCTGATCAGGTCGCCTGGCATCAGCGTCATGAAGCGGCTGATGTAGCTCACGAGATGAGCCACGCCGAACACCATCGTCCTGGTGTTGCCGTTCTGCACCTTCTTGCCGTTGACTTCGAGCCACAGCGAGAGCGCCTGCGGGTCGGGCACTTCATCGGCCGTGACCATCCAGGGGCCGACCGGGCCGAAGGTGTCGCAACCCTTGCCCTTGTCCCAGGTGCCGCCGCGCTCGATCTGGTATTCGCGCTCGGAGATGTCGTTGACGACGCAGTAGCCGGCCACGTACTTCAGCGCATCGGCCTCGCTCACGTAGCGCGCCTTGGTGCCGATGACGACGCCGAGTTCCACTTCCCAGTCGGTCTTGACCGAGCCCTGCGGGATCACGACCGGGTCGTTCGGCCCCATCAGTGCGCTGATCTGCTTCGTGAACAGCACCGGCTCGGCCGGCACCGGCAGGTTCGATTCGGCGGCGTGGTCGGCGTAGTTCAGACCGACGCAGATGAACTTCTGCATGCCGCTCCACGGCACCGCGATGCGACCCGGGTTCGCGATCAGCGGCAACGACGAGAGGTTGATGTCGCGCAGCCGCGCCAGCCCGTGTGGCGTGAGCGTGTGGGCGGTGATGTCGGCGAGCTCGCCGGACAGATCGCGCATTACGCCTTGCGCGTCGAGAGCGGCCGGCTTTTCTGCGCCCTTGGCGCCATATCGCATCAGTTTCATGAACGTGTTTCTCCTTGATTACAGGGCTGAAAAGTCAAAGGCCGTTGGCCTTCAGGCAGATCGAATAAAGCGAAGTCGTTGCGCAGATGAACAGGCGGTTGCGCTTGGGCCCGCCGAAGCAGACGTTGGCCACCGTCTCGGGGATCAACACCTTGCCGAGCAGCACGCCGCCGGCCGAGTAGGCGTGCACGCCGTCGCGCGCGCTGCACCACAGCCGCCCGTCGCGGTCGACGCGAAAGCCGTCGAACAGGCCGGCGGTGCAGGTCGCGAACAGCGTGCTCACGCCGAGGCTGCGGCCGTCGGCGCCGAGCCTGAACTGGCGGATGTGGCGCGGGCCGTCGGGGTCGTGGCTGGCGCCGGTGTCGGCGATGTACAGGACCGATTCGTCGGGCGAGAACGCCAGCCCGTTCGGTTTGACGAAGTCGTCGGCGACTCGGTCGACATTGCCGCTGGCCGGGTCGATGCGGTAGACATGGCAGCCGCCGATTTCGCTCACGGCCGGCTCGCCTTCGTAGTCGGAGAGGATGCCGTAGCTCGGGTCGGTGAACCAGATCGAGCCGTCGGATTTAACGACCACGTCGTTCGGCGAATTCAGTCGCTTGCCCTGCCAGCGGTCGGCGAGCACGGTGATGCGGCCGTCGTGCTCGGTGCGCGTCACGCGGCGCGTGAGGTGTTCGCAGGTGACGAGCCGCCCTTCGCGGTCGACGGTGTTGCCGTTCGAGTTGTTCGAGCGCGTGCGGAACACGCCGACCGTGCCGTTGGCCTCGTCGAGCCGCAGCATGCGGTCGTTCGGGATGTCGGACCACACCAGCGTGCCGTGCGCCGCGAACCACGCCGGCCCCTCGGCCCAGCGCGAGCCCGACCAGACGCGCTGCACGCGCTCCGGACCGGCCAGACAGCGGCCGAATTCGAGCTCGATGGCCTCGAAGCCGGTGCCTTCGATCGTTCCGTAGGGGGTCATGCCGGATTCTCCTTCGATATCGTCGTCAGCGTTTCATACGCGGGTTCGCGAGCACGATCACCGCGATGATGATCAGGCCGGTCAGCAGCATGCGAAGCCCCGCGCCTGCGCCGGCCGCGTTCAGCATCGCGACCAGCAGGAACATGAACATCGCTGCGCCCCAGATGCCCGGCACGCTCGGCCGGCCGCCGGCCACCGCGGTGCCGCCGATCACCACCACGGCGATCGTCAGCAGCAGATACTCCTCACCCTGGTCGAGCGAATTGCCGCCCGCGAAACCGGCGATCAGCGCGCCGGTGAGCCCCGCCAGCCCGGCGCAGATCAGGTAAACGGCCAGACGTGTGCGCTGAACGCGGATGCCCGCGAGCCGCGCCGCGCGCTCGCTCTGACCGACCGCCTCGATGGATCTGCCGAGCACGGTGCGCTGCAGCATCCACGCGACCGCGAGGCTCGCCGCCAGCGCCACCAGCGCGATCAGCGGCACGCCCGCGAGGCGCAGCGTCGTCAGCTCGGCGAACAGCGGCGGCGGCTTGACCTTCAACCCGCGGCCAAGGTTGATCGCGATCGACATCACGATCAGCGAGCCCGCCAGCGTCGCGATGATGGGCGGGATGCGCAGCAGGCGGATCAGCGCGAAGTTCGCCGCGCCAACCGCGACGCCCGCGGCCACCGCCGCGAGCACGCCGGGCACGATCATCGCGTCGGCGCCGTCCATCACGCGCATCGCGACCGCGCCGGAGAGTGCGATCGCACTCGGGATCGACAGGTCGGCGTTGCCGGGGCCGACGCTGATCACCAGCATCTGCCCGAGCGAGACCAGGATCGTGAAGGCCGAGAAGCTCAGCGCCACCGTGAGCAGCGCGCCCGAGCCCTGGCCGTGGCCGTTGAACACGGTCACGCCCCAGGCCAGCACCGCAGCGATGGCCGAGCCGAGCCACGGGCGCGAGAACGTGGTCTTGTTCATGCGCGCGCCTCCCGATGCTCGAGCCGGTCGACCGCCGCGCGCAGGCCGAGCACGAGGATCAAGATCAGCCCCTGCATGCCGATCTGCCAGTCGGGCGCGATGTTCAGGAAGGTCAGGAACGAGGCGGCGAGCGTCATCGTCATCGCGCCGATCACCGCGCCCACCGGCGAGACCACGCCGCCGGTGAACTGCGCGCCGCCGAGGATCGCCGCGGCGATCGAGACCAGCGTGTAGCGCGACGCGATGTTGGCGTCGGCCGAAGTGGTCTGGCCCACGAGCAGCAGCCCGGCGCACACGCCGAACAGCCCGGCCAGCGCGTAGACGCCGGCGCGAATCCGCACCAGCGGCCAGCCGGCACGTGCCAGCGCCGCGGCATTGCCGCCGAGACCGCGCGCCAGCGCACCGAAAGCGCTGCGCGTGATCAGCAGGTGCCCGAGCCCCGCCGCGGCGAGCGCGATCCAGACAGGCAGCGGCAGCCCCGGCGTCTTGAAGCGCATCGCCGCCTGCAGCCAAGACGGCGCCGTGCCGCCCGGCGTCGGCAGCAGCAGCACCGCGCAACCCAGCCACACGAACGAGAGCCCGAGCGTGACGACGATCGACGGCAGCCTGCGCCACTCGATCACCGCGCCGGCCAGCGCGTAGGCGCCGACCGCCGCGACCAGCGCCGCGATGCCGAGCAGCGGCTGCTCGGGCAGCACCGCCGCGCCGATGCACGCGACCAGCGAGACGAACGGGCCGATCGACAGATCGAGGTCGCTGACCGCGAGCACCATCATCTGCGCGAGCGTCGCGAACATCACCGGGATCGCCACGTTCAGCAGCAGGTTGACGCCGAAGTACGACATCGCGCGCGGCTGGCGCCAGAACACCGCACCGAGCAGCAGCGCCAGCGCGAGGGCCGGCAACAGCGCGTGGAGCAGCGGCCCCCATCGTCGCTCGGCCGTCATGCGGCCAGCTCGTGGAACGACAGGCTCAGCACGCGCTCTTCGCTGAGCTCGGCACGCGCGAGTTCGCCGACGATGCGGCCGTCGTTGAACACGTAGACACGGTCGCAGTGGTGCAGCTCGTCGAACTCGGTCGTGTACCAGACGAAGGTGCGGCCGGCGCGGGCCTCGTCGGCGATGAGCGCGTAGACATCGCGCTTGGTGCCGACATCGACGCCGCGCATTGGGTCGTCCATCAGCACGATCGCGGCGGCCGAGCCGAGAGCGCGCGCGAACAGCGCCTTCTGCTGGTTGCCGCCCGACAGCGACTGTATCGGCAGCGAGAGGTCGGGCGTGACCAGGCCGAGCCGCTCGCGCCAGCGCTGCGCCATCTCGGCCTCGCGCTTCAGGTCGAGCCACGGCCCGCGCTTCAGCCCGGCGAGCCAGCCGACGCTCATGTTGCGGCGGATCGACCACAGGCCGAGCACGCCATCGGTCTGGCGGTCACCGGCGACGAAGGCGGTTTCGCCGTCGACCTGGAATGCGCCGGCGCTGCGACGTTGCTCGCGCGCGGCCTGCAGGCGCAGCAGCAGCGCGGTCTGGCCGTGACCGGCCAGGCCCGCCAAGCCAATCACCTCGCCGCGCCGCGCCTGCATCGGCGTCATGCCGCCGACGCGCACGACGACGGGATTCGCGCTGGCGGCTTCCGGCGTGTGCGCTGCCGCTGGCGCGGCGCCTTGCGCAGGCACCGCGGCGATCTCGTCCTGCCCCATCGCCGCGACGATGCGTTCGCGGTCGGTCTGCGCGGTCGGCGCGGTGTGCACCACCTCGCCGTCGCGCATCACGAGCACGCGGTCGGTGACCTGGAAGACCTCGCGCAGCTTGTGCGAGATCAGGATGCAGCCCTGGCCCTGCGCGACGAAGCGGCGGATGAACGCGAGCAGCTGCTGCGCGGCCTGGCCGTCGAGCGACGAGGTGGGTTCGTCGAGGATCATCAGCGCGAGC
>JANXVK010000260.1 GCA_025351675.1 Rhizobacter sp. | reverse complement strand
GACAAAGTTGACGCCCTTGACGACCCGGCCACCGGTCACGTCGAGGCAGGGAATGATTCGTTTGGCAAGCATGGACTGATTATCGCCAGCGCCGCCTTCCCCTGAAACCCGCGGCGCACGGAATGTTCGAGTCGCTCCCGACGTATACGGCGTGGCGGGCTATCGTGCCCGCGGACGAACCAGGATCCCCCGATGAAACTCCATTCCACCCTCCTTGCCGCGACCGCGGCACTGGCATTCGCCACGGCACCGGTCAGCGCACACGACGTCACGTTCATGACCGGCCTGTCGGGCGCAGCCGAGGCGCCGCCCAACGCATCGCCAGGCACCGGCTCGGCGAGCGTGACGATCAACGACCACGACTTCACGATGCGCGTCCAGGCGTCGTTCAACAGTTTGCTCGGCACCGTGACCGCAGCGCACATCCACTGCTGCACCGCGGTGGCCGGCGTGGGCACCGCCGGCGTCGCGACGAGGACTCCGACCTTCGCCGGCTTCCCGAGCGGTGTCACCTCCGGCAACTACGACATGACGTTCGACATGACGCAGGCCTCGAGCTGGAACACAGCCTTCATCAACGCGAACGGCGGCAGCACCGGCAGTGCGTTCTCGGCGCTGCTGAACGGCCTGCAGGCCGGTGGCGCGTACTTCAACGTCCACACCACAGCGGCGCCGGCCGGTGAGATCCGCGGCTTTCTGGCCGTCACCGCGGTACCCGAGCCCTCGACCTACGCGTTGCTGCTCTGCGGGCTTGGGGCGATCGGGTTCGCGGCGCGGCGCCGGCGCGGTTGACTCCGCGACGACACGGCCGCGCCAGCGACGGCGCGGCTGTCCCTCAGCCGGCGAGTTCGTCGGCGCGCGCCTGCGCTGCGGCGAAATCGAGATCGCCGCTGTAGATCGCGCGGCCGCAGATCACGCCGGCGATGCCTTGGTCTTCGACGGCGCAGAGCTTCTCGATGTCGGCGAGGTTGGAGAGGCCGCCCGACGCGATCACCGGAATCGTCAACGCCTGCGCCAGCGTCACCGTCGCCTCGATGTTGATGCCGCTGAGCATGCCGTCGCGGCCGATGTCGGTGTAGATCACGCCTTCGACGCCGTAGTCTTGGAACTTCTTCGCCAAGTCGACGACCTCGTGGCCGGTCAGCTTGCTCCAGCCGTCGGTCGCGACCTTGCCGTCTTTCGCATCGAGCCCGACGATGATGTGGCCACCGAAGGCCGAGCAGGCATCGCGCAAGAAGCCGGGGTTCTTCACCGCGGCGGTGCCGATGATGATGAACGAGAGGCCGTCGTCGAGGTAGCGCTCGATCGTGTCGAGGTCGCGCATGCCGCCGCCGAGCTGCACCGGGATCTCGTCGCCGACCTCGGCCAGGATCGCCTTGATCGCCGCCTCGTTGACCGGCTTGCCGGCGAACGCGCCGTTCAGGTCGACGAGGTGCAGGCGCCGCGCGCCGGCGTCGACCCAACGCCGCGCCATGCGCGCCGGGTCTTCGCTGAAGGTGGTGGAATCGTTCATGTCGCCCTGTTTGAGGCGGACACAGTGACCGTCTTTCAGGTCGATCGCGGGAATCAGCAGCATGGCCAGGGCGAGGCGCGAGAAGCGCTCAGGGAGTCCAGTGGAGGAAGTTGCGGTACAGCGCCAGACCGTGGTCGGCGCTCTTTTCGGGGTGAAACTGGGTCGCGAAAATGTTATCGCGCGCCAGCGCGCAGGTAAAGCGGGTTCCGTACTCGGTTTCACCGGCGCTGTGGCGCGGGTCGGACAGGCGGGCGTAGAAGCTGTGCACGAAGTAGAAGTAGGCACCGTCGGGCACACCCTGCCAGATCGCATGCGGCTGCACCTGGAAGACGCGGTTCCAGCCCATCTGCGGCACCTTGTAGCGGCTGCCGTCGGGTTGCAGCTGGCCTTCGAGCTGGAAACGGTGGACGCCGCCGGGGATCAGGTCGAGGCCCGCGGTTCCAACATCCGTCGGGCCTTCCTCGCTGGTCGTCAGCAGCATCTGCATGCCGACGCACACGCCCATCAGCGGCTTGTTGGCGGCCGCCTGCAGCACGGCCTCTTGCAGCCCGGAATCGCGCAACTCGCTCATGCAGTCGGGCATCGCGCCCTGGCCGGGCAGCACGACGCGTTCGGCGGCGAAGACCTCGTCGGGCTTCGAGGTGACGATCACCTCGAACGCCGAATCGCGCGCGACGTGCATCACCGCCTGCGACACCGAGCGAAGGTTGCCCATGCCGTAGTCGACGACGGCGACCGTTCTCTTCATTTCAGAGACTGCCTTTGGTCGAGGGGATCACGCCAGCCGCGCGTGGATCGATCTCGAGCGCCATCCGCAAGGCGCGCGCAAACGCCTTGAAGATCGTCTCGCACTGGTGGTGCGCGTTGTCGCCCTGCAGGTTGTCGATGTGCAGCGTCACGCCGGCGTGGTTCGAAAAACCCTGGAAGAACTCGTAGATCAGCTGCGTGTCGAGCGCGCCGATCATGCCGCTCTTGAAATCGACGCGCATGTGCAGGCCCGGCCGGCCGGAAAAGTCGATCACGACGCGCGACAGCGCCTCGTCAAGCGGCACGTAGGCGTGGCCGTAGCGGCGCAGCCCTCTCTTGTCGCCCACCGCCTTCGCCATCGCTTGGCCGAGCGTGATGCCGACGTCTTCAACCGTGTGGTGGCCGTCGATGTGCAGGTCGCCCTTCGCGTCGATGTCGAGGTCGATCAGGGCGTGGCGCGCGATCTGGTCGAGCATGTGGTCGAAGAAGCCGATGCCGGTCGCGAAGGTCGCGGCGCCCGTGCCGTCGAGGTTCAGCGCAACGCGGATCTGCGTCTCGTTGGTGTTGCGGACGACTTCCGCTTTTCGATCAGTCATCACAGGCTCGCTTTCAGCGCATCGATCATCAGGGTGTTCTCTTCGGGCGTGCCGACCGTCAGCCGCAGGCAGTTCTTCAACAACGGGTGCAGGGCTTCGATGTTCTTCACCAGCACGCCGCGTGCGCGCATGCCCTCGAAGGCCTTCCTGGAGTCGGGCACGCGCACCAGAATCATGTTGGCGTCGCTCGGGAACGGCTGCGCGCCCGGCACCTCGGCGAGCAAGCGCAGCAGCTTCGCGCGTTCCGCGCGCAGGACCTCGGCCTGCGCGGCGAACACGTCGGCGTGATCGAGCGCGAACAGCGTTGCCTCGGCGTTCAGCGCGCTGATGTTGTAGGGAGGGCGCACCTTGTCGACCTCGTCGATCAGCGCCGCGGCGCCGACCATGTAGCCGAGTCGCACGCCGGCAAGGCCAAACTTGCTGAGCGTGCGCATCACGAGCACGTGCTCATGCTGCGTGACCTTGCCCATCCAGCTGCGCGACGAGAACGGCTGGTAGGCCTCGTCCATGACGACCAGACCGTTCTGCTTGCCCACCGCCGCGACGATGCGCTCGACCGCGCCCTCGTCGAACAGGTTCGCGGTCGGGTTGTTCGGGTAGGCGATCCAGGTGATCGCGGGGCGATGGGCTTCGATCGCGGCCAGCATCGCGGCTTCGTCGAGCTCGAAGTTCGTGCTCAATGGCACGCCGATGAACTTCAGCCCCTGCAGCTTGGCCGACATCTCGTACATCACGAAGCCGGGCAGCGGCGCGAGGATGCTGGCGCCGGGCACGTCGCAGGCGAGCGCGAGCAGCGAGATCAGTTCATCCGAGCCGTTGCCGAGCATCAGCTTGCAGCCGGCCGGCAGCTTCACATAGGTCGACAGCGCGGTGATCACGTCGGCCACACAGACGACCGGGTAGCGGTTGATCGCGACGCGACCGAGGCGTTCGCCGAGTTCCTTCTGCAGCGCTTCGGACAGGCGAAACGGGTTCTCCATCGCGTCGAGCTTGACGAGCCCGGCGCTGTTCTGAATCGCGTAGGCGTGCATCGACTGAATGTCCTGACGGATCGTTTTCTTGAGCCGTTCGTCGAGCGTCGCCATCACAAGCCTTCCTTGTTCGAAGACATCGTCATTCGCAACTCGGCGGCGCGCGCATGCGCCTGCAACCCTTCGCCATACGCCAGTTCGGCCGCGATCGGCCCGAGCTTCTGCGCGCCCGCTTCGC
>JANXVK010000258.1 GCA_025351675.1 Rhizobacter sp. | reverse complement strand
GCCTGCGCAAGGCGCTACCGATCATCCTCGTCGGCGTGCTCGCGTACACGGTCGTGCGCAAGGATCTGGGGATCACGCACGCGCCCAGCCGCAGCGGCCGCGCGCAGGCGGCGATCGCCTGCGCGATCGGCGGCGTGATCGGCTTTTACGACGGCTTCTTCGGCCCCGGCGCCGGCAGCTTCTACGTGTTCGCGTTCGTGCGCCTGCTCGGCTTCGACTTCCTGAACGCCAGCGCCAGCGCCAAGGTGCTCAACGTCGCGACCAACTTCGCCGCGCTGGTGCTGCTGGCGCTGAAGGGCCACGTCTGGTGGCACGTGGCCGCGGTGATGGCGATCGCCAACGTGGCCGGCAGCCTGCTCGGCACGCGGCTGGCGTTGAAGCACGGCGCCGGCTTCGTGCGCATCGCGTTCATCGTCGTGGTCAGCGCGCTGATCCTGAAGACCGGCTGGGACGCGTTCCTGCGCTGACCGGCGCTGCAGGCCTTGGCGGCGGCGAACTGCCCGGCTGTCACCCCGTTTTTCGGCGCATCGGGCCGGTTGCCTGCGGCGCAGCATCGAGGCTCTGATCGCTCCGCTCTCCGAAAGTCCTCCATGCCCGTCGACCCGCAACTGCGCTCGCTGAACATCGACATCCCGGCCCAGCCCGAAGTGCTGACCCGGCTGTCGGCCCTGCTGCTCGACGAGAACGTCAACCTGCAGGCGGTCAGCGCGCTGATCTCGACCGACATGGCGCTGGCCGCGGCGGTGCTGAAGTCGGTCAACTCGTCGCTGTACGGGCTGCGCGGCCGCGTCCAGTCGGTGCAGCAGGCGATTACCCACCTCGGCACGCGCGAGATCGGCTCGGTGACCTTCGCGATGGGACTGAAGGCCGTTTTCCCGGCCGCAGCCGAGCTGGCGCCGCTGTGGGAGCGCGCCAGCGTGCGCGGTGTGCTGATGTCGCGCATCGGCCAGGCTCTCGGCGTCGACCCGTGGGTCGCGCATTCGGCCGGGCTGTTCGAGGAGTGCGGCAAGGCGGTGCTGTTTCGCCATTCGAGCGAGCGCTACCGCAAGCTGCTCGCCGCGGCGGCCGACGACGAAGAACTGCTGATGCTCGAACACAGCGAGTTCGGCGTCAGCCACGACGCGCTCGGTGCGGCGCTGTGCGAAAGCTGGGGCTTGGCGCCCGCGGCCGTCGCGAGCGTGCGCTTTCACGTGATCGTCAACACCACGCGCGAGCTGCCGATGCAGCTGCCGCGCCGCTCGATCTGCGCGCTGTCGGCGCTGGCGTACGCGCTGATGACCGATCCGGCGTCGCTCGACGAGGTCGCTCGGGCGGTCGCGCCGCAGGCCGGGCTCGATCCGACGCTGGTGCTGCGCGGCGCGCGCAAGGTGCAGGAGCAGATCGAGGCCGCGGTTGCGCGCGAAGCGGCCCAGCAGGATTGACTCGGGAATATCCCTGCTCTGGCGCGGTTCCCGGGCCGCGCAGGCGGTATCGGGCCGGTTTCCGCCCTACAGTTCCGGATCGCGCGAATGGCCGCTGCCAAGGAACTCCTCACATGCAAACCCGTCGAGAGATGATGAGCCGCAGCGCCGCTGTGGCTGCGCTGCTGGCCGGTGCCGGCGTGTTGCCGGCCCATGCGCAGGCTGCGTACAACAAGGCCGCGTTCGATGGCAAGTCGGTCGATGACGTGATCAAGGGCTTGGGGCTGGCCAAGCCGGTCGAGAGCAAGGACATCACCATCACCGCGCCCGACATTGCCGAGAACGGCGCCGTCGTGCCGATCGGCGCCAGCACCACGCTGCCGGGCGTCAAGCGCATCGCCTTTCTGGTCGAGAAGAACCCGACCACCCTGGCCGGCGTGTTCGACTTCACCGACGCGGTCGAGACCAGTGTCAAGACGCGCATCAAAATGGGCCAGACCTCGAACGTGCTCGCGGTGGCGATCCTGGGCGACGGCAAGGTGCTGTACGCGCAGAAGGAAGTCAAGGTCACCCTTGGCGGATGTGGTGGGTAAGCCCGGACGAAGAAGAGTCCCTGCGGACTCTTCTTCGCCTGGCGCACGATGCTGCGCTTGCCAGCGCAGCGGCTGCTAATTCAAGGAGAACAACATGTCCGATCCGATGCGCATTCGCGCCCAGGTACAAGGCAGCGGCGCCGTCGTGCGCGTGCTGATGAGCCACGAGATGGAAACCGGTCAGCGCAAAGATGCCGCCGGCAAAACGATTCCCGCGTGGCACATCACCGAGGTCACGGCCGCGCTGAACGGCAAGACCGTGATGACCGCGCAGTGGGGCACCGCGATCGCGAAGAACCCGTTCACCGAGTTCGTCGTGAAGGGCGCGAAGGCCGGCGACAAGGTCAGCATCGGCTGGGTCGACAACCGTGGCGACAAGCGCTCCGACGAGGCGGTCGTCGCGTGATTCGGCGCTGCATCGCCGCGTGGGCCGCGGCGGCGTTGCTGCCGCTGGCCGCGCTGGCCCAGACCAGCACTGCCGACGGCATCGCGCAGTACCGCGCGCTGCTCGCCGACGGCAACCCGGCCGACCTGTGGGAGGCCAAGGGCGAAGGCCTCTGGAAGACAAAGCGCGGCCCGAAGAACGCCTCGCTCGAAGCCTGCGACCTCGGCAAGGGCGCAGGCGTGGTCAAGGGCGCGTTCGTCGAACTGCCGCGTTTCTTCGCCGACACGCAGCGCGTGCAAGACCTCGAATCGCGCCTGCTGAGTTGCCTGCAGGTGCAGCAGGGTTTCGATGCCGCCGAGATCGCCGCCACGCCGTTCGGGCGCGGCGAACAGGTCAACATG
Source organism: Rhizobacter sp. (assembly GCA_025351675.1). GTDB lineage: Bacteria > Pseudomonadota > Gammaproteobacteria > Burkholderiales > Burkholderiaceae_C > LMDS01. The sequence goes on along the minus strand of JANXVK010000258.1, from coordinate 2,701 downwards.
GAGGCGCTGGTCGCGTACGTGTCGGCCGAGTCGCGCGGGCTCAAGTTCAACCTGCCGCAGGCGCACCTCGAAGAACGCAAGATGCTCGAAGCCGGCAAGAAGATATTCTTCTTTCGCGGCGGGCCGTACGACTTCGCGTGCGCCTCGTGCCACAGCGAAGCCGACAAGCGCATCCGCCTGCAAGACCTGCCGAACCTCACCGTGAACCCCGGCGACGGCATCGGCTTCGCGGCCTGGCCGGCGTACCGCGTGTCGAGCGGCGAGCTCTGGAGCATGCAGCGGCGCCTGAACGACTGCTACCGCCAGCAGCGTTTCCCGTTCCCGGGCTATGCGTCCGACGCGACCATCGCGCTCGGCGTCTACATGGGCGTGCAGGCCAAGGGTGCGGCCTCGATCGCGCCGGCGATCAAACGCTGAACGACATGAACATCAAGCACATCAAGGGTTTCACGATCGCTGGCGCGGTCGCACTCGTCGCCGCCTGCAGCAGCGCGCCGAGTCCGCAAGACACCGAGCGACTGACGCAGCAGATCATGAAGTCATCGTTCCGCGAGCAGGGCATCGCCAAGCTCGACCGGCTCGCGCAAGACGACGTGCAGAAAGCCTGCTCGGCCGACACGTCGCCGACCGACGCGGTCGCCAGGCAGCTCGAAGCCGCGCAGCTCGCGACCGTGCAGTGGCCGAAAGACGGCGCGTACCTCGGCGACTGGCGCGAAGGCGAGAAGCTCGCGCAGAACGGCCGCGGTGGCACCTGGAGCGACCCCGCAGGCGTGCCTGCCGGCGGCAACTGCTACAACTGCCACCAGATCAGCAAGGCCGAGATCTCGTTCGGGACGATCGGGCCGAGCCTGTACCAGTACGGCAAGCTGCGCGGTGTCGCGAACCCGGCCGATCCGGCTTCGGAGGCGATCGTCAAATACACGTGGGGCAAGCTCTGGAACGCCAAGGCCACCAACGCGTGCTCGACCATGCCGCGCTTCGGACACGCCGGCGTGCTGACCCCCGCGCAGATCAAGGACCTGATGGCGCTGCTGCTCGATCCGAGATCGCCGGTCAACGCGCAGTAGGCGCCTCGCGGCGTGCGAGGGCACGCCGCCGCCAGAACGGCGCGATGAAGTTGCCGCGCCGGTGCGCGAGCCAGAGCAGGCCGAGGCCGAGCGCGGTGCACAGCAAGACTGCCACCACCGAGGCCTCGGCACCGAACTCGCCGCCCGCGAGCCACGCCGGGCCGCTCAGGTCGCCGATGAACAGGCCGTGCATCGGGATGCCCGAGGTCGGCACGCTGAAGATGCCGCTCTGCGTGAAGTTCCAGGCCGCGTGGATGCCGATCGCGAGCCACAGGCGGCGCGTCAGCACGTACGCCGCGGCGAGCATGATGCCGGCTTCGAGCGCGATCGCCAGTGCGACGAATGGCGTCGCGTTCGGGCTCGTCAGGTGGCCGAGGCCGAACAGTGCGGCCGAGATCGCCAGCGCGGTCCAGGTGCCGAGCGATTCTTCGAGCAGCCGGAAGATCACGCCGCGGAACAGGATCTCCTCGATCGCCGCGGCGGCGAACGACACGCAGAACGGGATCACCATCACCGAGAGGTCGTCGCGCACGCCGGTGATGCGGTAGGCACCGAACAGCGCCTGCACGCCGACGACCGCGCTGAACAGCGCCGCGCCGACAGCCAACCCCGCGCACAGCTCACGCAACCCGCCGGTGCGCCCGAACTCGCTCGCGCCACGGCGCTCGACCCAGCGCGTGTAGAGTGCGTACGCGGCACCGCCGAGCACGCAGGCAATGAACATCGACAGCAGCGCCACCGGCACCTTGCCGACGCTCGGCGCGAGCCTCCAGACCGCGCTCTGGCCGAGGAACACCGGCACGACGAACAGCAGCGCGAGCGGGAGTCGAATGAAGGGCGATCGCATGCGGCGATCATCGCATCCGGGGGTTCCACTCTAGGCGGCGGCGGGCGGATGTCATACCGTGCCGGCACACGTCCCGGCCTGTCGCCTGCGTGCCGGAGGAACTGCCGATGCCGACGCCGACGCCCCCCACCCCCGTGTCGCCTGATGCCTTGGCGCTGCAGCGCCTCTACCACTGGGAGCGCACGGCGCCCGGCCAGACCATCCTGACCCAGCCGCTCGGCGCCGGCGCGGTGCGCGACTACACGTGGGCGCAGGTGATGACCGAGACGCGCGGCATGGCGGCGTACCTGCAGTCACTCGGCCTGGCGCCGGGCAGCCGGATCGCGATCCTGTCGAAGAACTGCGCGCACTGGCTGATGGCCGACTTCGCGATCTGGATGGCGGGTTATGTCTCGGTGCCGCTCTACCCCACGCTCGCGGCCGACACCATCCGCCGCATCCTGGAGCACAGCGAAGCCCAGCTGCTGTTCATTGGCAAGCTCGATGGCTGGGCCGCCATGCAGCCCGGCGTGCCAGCCGGCCTGCCCTGCATCTCGATGCCGCTGGCGCCGGCCAACGACCACCCCACCTGGGACCGCATCATCGGCACCACGCCGCCGCTGCAGGGCTACCCGGTGCGCGAGGGCAGCGAACTCGCGACCATCATGTACACCTCGGGCACGACCGGCATGCCCAAGGGCGTGATGCACAGCTTCGAGGCCTTTGCCTGGTCCATCAAGACGGCATTGGGCCGCGTGCCGATGCGGCCGGCATCGCGCCTCATCAGCTACCTGCCGCTGGCGCACGT
>JANXVK010000257.1 GCA_025351675.1 Rhizobacter sp. | reverse complement strand
TGACGATGAAGGCGAACCAGAAGTACTTTCCGCTGCTCGACGCGGCGGGCAAGCTGACGAACCAGTTCCTGATCGTCAGCAACATCCGCCCCGCCGACCCGAGCCGCGTGATCGAAGGCAACGAGCGCGTGGTGCGCCCGCGTCTGGCCGACGCGAAATTCTTCTTCGATCAAGACCGCAAGAAGACGCTCGAATCGCGCGTCGCTGGGCTCAACAAGGTCGTGTACCACGGCAAGCTCGGCACGCAGGGCGAGCGCACCACGCGCGTCCGCGCGATCGCGAAAGCGATTGGCGAGAGGCTCGGTGGCGCCGAACTCGCCGCGCAAGCCGATCGCGCCGCGCTGCTGGCCAAGGCCGATCTCGTCACCGACATGGTCGGCGAGTTCCCCGAGCTGCAAGGCACGATGGGCGGTTACTACGCGCGCCACGATGGCGAAAGCGAGGTCGTCGCGATCGCGGTCGAAGACCACTACAAGCCGCGCTTCGCCGGCGACGCGTTGCCGCGCAATCAGGCAGGCATCGCAGTGGCGCTCGCCGACAAGTTGGAGACGTTGGTCGGCCTGTTCGGTATCGGCCAGGTGCCGACTGGCGACAAGGATCCGTTCGCGCTGCGGCGTCACGCGCTCGGCGTGGTCCGAATGCTGGTCGAGCGCGACCTGCCGCTGCAACTCGACGAGCTCGTCGGCATCGCCGCGAGCGCGATGGATCGGCTGCTGACCGAGAAGCTCGCGTCAGCGCAGCTGCTCGACTTCATCTACGACCGCCTGGCTGGCAGCCTGCGCGAGCAGAGCTACAGCGCGCAGGAAGTCGACGCGGTGCTCTCGCTGCGACCGACGCGACTGGCCGACGTGAGTGCGCGGCTCGCCGCGGTGCGTGCGTTCGCGGCATTGCCTGAAGCCGCCTCGCTGGCAGCAGCGAACAAGCGCGTCGGCAACATCCTGAAGAAGGTTGAAGGCGCGGTGGCGGCGCAGGTCGACAACGCGCTGCTGAAGGAGCCTGCCGAATCTGCCCTGAACGACGCTTTGGCCGTCGCGAAGCCGCAAGCCGACGCGGCCTTCGAGCGCGGCGACTACGCCGCCTCGTTGCAGGCGCTGGCCGCGTTGAAAACGCCAGTCGATGCGTTCTTCGACAACGTGATGGTCAACGCCGAAGACCCCGCGCTGCGCGCCAACCGCCTCGGCCTGCTCGCCACCCTCCACGCCGCGATGAACCGCGTCGCCGACCTGTCGAAGCTGGCGACATGACAACCCCCAAACTCACTGTGTTCGCTGCCCCCCGAGGGGGCGCGGGCCCTGCTTGGGGCGGCCCGGCGCTGGGCCCGACATGACTCCGATGAAACTCATCATCCTCGATCGCGACGGCACGATCAACGAGGACCGCGACGACTACGTCAAATCGCCCGACGAATGGGTGCCGATCCCCGGCGCGCTCGAAGCGATCGCGCGGCTGAACCACGCCGGCTGGCACACGGTGATCGCGACGAATCAATCCGGCCTCGGCCGCGGCACTTTCGACATGGCCACACTGAATTCGATGCACGTGAAGATGAACCAGATGCTCGCGAAGCAGGGCGGCCGCATCGACGCGGTGTTCTTCTGCCCGCATGCGCCCGAAGACGCCTGCAACTGCCGCAAACCGCTGCCGGGCCTGTTCGAGCAGATCGGCGAGCGTTTCGGCGTGCCGCTGCGCGACGTGCCGGTGGTCGGCGATTCGCTGCGCGATCTGCAAGCCGGCGTGGCCGTCGGCTGCCAGCCGCACCTCGTGCGCACCGGCAAGGGCGGGCGCCTGAGCAGCGCGCAACTCGACGCGCTGTGCGCGCAGGTGCCCGGCACCAGCGTACATGCCGACCTGGCCGGGTTCGCCGAACACGTGATCCGGGAGGAGCGCAAGTCGCGCGTCGACACCGGCGAGTCCGACTCGGGCTTTGGGAGGCTCGACTGATGGGCATGTTTTTCAACGCGGTTCGCTCCGCGCTCTTCGTGCTGTTCATGGCTGTCACGGTGATCCCCTGGGCGCTCGCCGTGCTGGTGGTCTCGATCTTCGCAAAGGGCAACGTCGTCTACTGGATGTGCGTCGGCTGGCTGACGACCGCGATCTGGGGCGCAAAGGTGATCTGCGGCGTGCACGCGCGCATGCACGGCACCGAGAACCTGCCCGATTCGCCGGTCGTGATGCTGCCCAAGCACCAGTCGACCTGGGAGACCTTCGCGTTTCCCGGTCTGATGCCGCACCCGCTGTGCTACGTGTTCAAGCGCGAGCTGCTCTACGTCCCGTTCTTCGGTTGGGCGATGGCGCGCATGGACATGATCCACATCGACCGCAGTCGCCGCTCCGAGGCCTGGCGCAGTGTGCTCGCGCAGGGCAAGAGGTTCATGGACAAGGGCCACTGGGTGATCATGTTCCCGGAAGGCACACGCGCGGCTCGCGGCGAACGCGGTGCTTACAAATCCGGCGGCACGCGCTTGGCGATCGCCACCCTGCGGCCGGTGCTGCCGATCGCGGTGACCTCGGCGCGTTGCTGGCCGCGCAAGAGTTTCGTGCTGCGGCCGGGGGTGATTGACGTGTCGATCGGCAAGCCGATTCCGTCGACCGGGCGCGAGCCGGACGAGTTGATGCGCGAGGTCGAGACGTGGATCGAGACGGAGATGCGGCGGCTCGATCCCGGGGCGTATGTCGGCTAGCCGCCGGTCCCGGTTTCCGGCAGCAAGCGCTGACGGGCAACAATCGCGATCAATGAGCCGCCGCGCCGCCGCCCTCGACACCCAACAGCTGCTGCTGTTCGAGGCGCCGGCGCCACTGGCGGTGAAGCCGCCCGCCGTCGCGCCGCCGATCGCCCACACGGAGCCTGTCGCGCCGATCACCGAACCCGTCTCTATCGCCAGCGTGCTCGCCCCTGCCGTCTTTCGTCACCCGCTGGCCGATCGCGAGATCCGCTTGCACGAGCACGTCGTCGCGTATGCGCTGAAGCGCGCGCGCCGGCGCAGCATCGGCTTTATCGTCGGCATCGAAGGCTTGAGCGTGAACGCGCCGAAGTGGGTCGGATTGCATGACATTGAGGCGGCGCTGCACGAGAAGTCGCGCTGGATTCTGAAGAAGCTGCAGGAGCAGCAGGAACGCGCCCAACGCATGCAGTCGGCCAGAGTCGATTGGCGTGACGGCACGACGATTCCGTTCCTCGGCGAGACCGTGATCGTCCTGCTCGACGCGCGGGCGACCGGCGCTGTGCTGAACACCGATGCGCCTTCCGGATCGACGGCCGCCTTATCCGGCGTGCCGCGGCATACGCTGCACGTCGGCCTGCCGCACAGCGCCGCGCCCGAGCAGATCCGCGATGCCGTGCAGAGCTGGCTGCAGCGCCAGGCGCGGCGCGTGTTCGAGGAGCGCTGCGCGCACTTCGCGCAGCAACTGAAGGTGCGCGTGACGAAGCTGAGTCTGTCGTCGGCGCAGACGCGCTGGGGCAGCGCGAGCGCCGATGGCTCGATCCGGCTGAATTGGCGGCTGATTCATTTCGCGATGCCGAGCATCGACTACGTCGTCGCGCACGAACTCGCGCACCTGCGCCACATGGACCACAGCCCGCGCTTCTGGGATGTGGTGCGCTCGGTGCTGCCCGACTACGAGCAGGCGCGCGGCAGCCTGAAGGACGGGCTGGTGCCGCTGCTCGATTGAGATCGAACCGACGCGTCGAACGCGCGGGCGTTCGACGCTCAGAATATCGTTGAGGAGACAATCATGATTGACATCACATTCGAAACATTCGAGGCCGAGGCGCTGGGGCAGGGCTTCGATGAGGTGACGCGGCGCCAGTGGCCTGCGGGGCAGGTTGTCGACGCGCACACGCATCCGTTCGGCGTGCGGGCGCTGGTGGTCCAGGGCGAGATGTGGCTGATGGTCGGCGCGCAAACGCGCCATCTGCAACCCGGCGACACCTTTGAACTCGAGAACGGCGCGCCGCATGCCGAACGCTACGGGCCGGACGGTGCAACCTATTGGGCGGCGCGGCGTCGAGACGGCCCGCCTGCATGAACCAGGCGGCGGTGCGCGCGGACATCGTCTCGATCGGCGAGGCGATGATCGAGTTCAACCAGGTGCGGCCGGGCGAGCCGGAGTTCCTGCAGGGCTTCGGCGGCGACACCTCGAACATGATCATCGCGGCGGCGCGTCAGGGTGCGCGCACCGCGTACGTCACGCGGCTCGGCGCCGATGTGTTCGGCGATCGCCTGCTGGACCTGTGGCGCACCGAAGCCGTCTCGACCGATGCGGTGACCCGCGACCCGCACGCACCGACCGGCGTCTACTTCGTGACCCATGGCGCCGAAGGCCACGCGTTCAGCTATTTGCGCGCGGGCAGCGCCGCGAGCCACATGACGCCGGCCGATCTGCCCGAGGCGTTGATTCGCGGCGCGAAGTACCTGCATGTCTCCGCCATCAGCCAGGCGATCAGCGCGAGTGCCTGCGACACGGTGTTCGCGGCCATCGCGATGGCGCGCGCGGCCGGCGTGAGGGTCGCGTACGACTCGAACCTGCGCCTCAAGCTGTGGCCGCTGGCGCGCGCCCGGGCAATTATCAACGCGACGGTCGCGAACTGCGATCTGTTCCTGCCGAGTCTCGAAGATGCCGAACTCTTCACCGGCCTCACCGGCCGCGACGCGATCATGGACGGGTGCCTCACTGCCGGTGCGCCCGTTGTCGTGCTCAAGCTCGGCAAGGAAGGCGCGCTACTCGGCACGCCGCAAGGTCGCACGCATGTGCCGGGCCGCGTCGTCGACGCGGTCGACGCGACCGGCGCGGGCGATTGCTTTGCCGGCGCGCTGCTGGCGCGCCTCGCGGGCGGTGACACGATGATCGACGCGGTGAAGTACGCCAACGCGGCCGCTGCGCTGACGACGACCGGCTTCGGCGCGGTCGCACCGATCCCGCGGCCGGCCGAGGTGCGGGCCTTCATGGCCGCCGCCTGATCGCCTTCAGGCGGTCGTGAAGCGGTAGATGCCGTCGGCGTCGAGCCGGCGCGTGAGTTGGCCGGTGAGCCACAGCGCATTCAGGTGCGCGACCGACTCGCCCATCGCGAAGGTGGTCTGATGC
>JANXVK010000209.1 GCA_025351675.1 Rhizobacter sp. | reverse complement strand
CCGGCGATTTGGCCGTGATGGAGGCCGACCGCTACGTCAAGATCAAGGACCGCAGCAAGGACATCAACATCTCCGGCGGCGAAAACATCTCGTCGCTCGAAGTCGAGGATGCGCTGTACCGCCACCCGGCCGTGCTGGCCTGTGCGGTGGTCGCGCGGCCCGACGACAAATGGGGCGAAACACCGGTGGCGTTCGTCGAGATCCAGCCCGATGCGCAGGTCACGGCCGGCGACCTGATCGCGCACTGCAAGGTCCTGCTGGCCGGCTACAAGGTGCCGCGCGAGGTGCGCTTCGAGGAGATCCCGAAGACCTCGACGGGCAAGATCCAGAAATTCGCTCTGCGCGAGCGAGCGAAGGAGAAATCATGAGCATCGAACCCCTCGTGCTGCGCACGCGCGACGCGCGCGGCGTCGTCACGCTGACACTGAACCGCCCGCAAGCGTTCAACGCGCTCTCGGAAGCGCTGCTGACCGCGCTGCAACAGGAGCTCGATGCCGTTGCCGAAGACCAGCACGCCCGCGTCGTCGTGCTCGCTGCGGCCGGCCGGGCCTTCTGCGCCGGCCACGACCTGAAAGAGATGCGCGCCGACCCGTCGCTCGGCTACTACCAGCGCCTCTTCAAGCAGTGCGGCGAGATGATGATGAGCGTGCAGCGCCTGCCGGTGCCGGTGATCGCGCGCGTGCAAGGCATTGCGACGGCGGCCGGCTGCCAGCTCGTCGCGATGTGCGATCTGGCGGTGGCGGCGAGCGACGCGCGCTTCGCGGTCAGCGGCGTGAACCTCGGCCTGTTCTGCTCGACGCCGAGCGTTGCACTCTCGCGCAACCTGCAGCGCAAGTCGGCGTTCGAGATGCTCGTGACCGGCGAATTCATCAGCGCGGCGCAGGCGCTGGAGAAAGGCTTGGTAAACCGCGTCGCAGCGCCGGACCGGCTCGACGCCGAGATCGAGTCGCTCGTCGCCAGCATCGTCGCGAAACCACGCGTCGCGATCGCGCTGGGCAAGCAGCTCTTCTATCGCCAGCTCGAGACCGGCATCGAGGCCGCCTACGAAGATGCGGCGCAGACGATGGCCTGCAACATGATGGACGACAGCGCGCTCGAAGGCGTGCAGGCCTTCATCGAGAAGCGGGCGCCAGACTGGCGCTGAGCAGCGAGAGGCTCAGTCGCACGACGCCGCCTTCTTCTGGCCGCACCTCCATCGGCAACCCGCTGCGCGCGAACACCCGCAGCATTGCGCCATTGCGGGCGAGCACTTCGGCGTCGAAGCGGTCGACGCCGTCGGCGCACGCGATGTCGGCCAACACCGAGAGCAACTTGCCGCTGATGCCCTGGCGCTGAACGTCCTCTTCGACCGAGAAGGCGACCTCCGCGGCGCGCTGGCCGTCGGGCGCCTCGTGCGCGACGTAGCCGCCGGCGCCGACGATGGTCTCGCCCTCCGTGCTGGCGACTGTCACGACCAGCACGACGCGCTCGTGGAAGTCCGGGCTGCACAGTCGATCGAGGTCGGCCTCGCTCAACTCGTGCTTGTACGAAAAATAGCGCATGTAGACCGATTCGGCGTCGAGCGCGCGGAACGCCGTCTGCAGGCGCTCGCGGTCGTCGGGCCGGATCGCGCGCACGGTTGCTACGCCACCATCGCGCAGCGCGAATGCCGCGCTGAACCCGCGCGTGTCATCGCTCATTGGTGCCCCTCGTCCGATGAATACATCGGACGGTCCCCCAAGAGACTAGCCTTGCTTGGGGCGGCCCGGCGCGGCGGCTCATCGTGAGCACTCATCCCGACCAAGCGGGCGGCGCCTACATGCCCGCGTAGTTCGGACCGCCACCGCCTTCGGGCGCGACCCAGACGATGTTCTGCGTCGGGTCTTTGATGTCGCAGGTCTTGCAGTGCACGCAGTTCTGCGCGTTGATCTGCAGCCGGTCGGTGTTGTCGGCGTTCTTGACGTATTCGTAGACGCCGGCCGGGCAGTAGCGGCTCTCGGGCCCGGCGTAGGTCGCGAGGTTGACCCGAACCGGCACGCTCGCGTCCTTCAAGGTCAGGTGCGCCGGCTGGTGCTCGTTGTGATTCGTGTTGCTGACGAACACGCTCGAGAGGCGATCGAAGGTGATCTTGCCGTCGGGCTTCGGGTAGGCGATCTGCGGGCACTCGGCGGCGGGCTTCAGGCGCAAGTGATCGGGCTCGGTGCGGTGGATGGTCCACGGCGGTGACTTCACGCCCATCATCGGCAGCAGCCACTGCTCGATGCCGGTCATGAACGAGCCGACGTACACGCCCTTCTTGAACCACTGCTTGAAGTTGCGCGACTGGTCGAGCTCGGCCTTCAGCCAGCTGGTCTCGAACGCGGCCGGGTAGGCGTTCAGCATGTCGTGCTGGCGGCCCGCCGCGATGGCCGCGAATGCCGCCTCGGCCGCGAGCATGCCGGTCTTGATCGCCGCGTGGCTGCCCTTGATGCGCGCGGCGTTCAGCGTGCCGGCCTCGCAGCCGATCAGCGCGCCACCGGGGAACACCAGCTTCGGCAGGCTCAATAACCCGCCGGCCGTGATCGCGCGCGCGCCGTAGCCGATGCGCTTGCCGCCTTCGAGGAAGACCTTGATGCGCGGATGCGTCTTCCAGCGCTGCATCTCCTCGAACGGGCTCAGCCAGGGGTTCGTGTAGTCGAGGCCGACGACGAGGCCGAGCGTGACCAGGTTGCCTTCGAGGTGGTACATGAAGCCGCCGCCGTAGGTCATCGGGTCCATCGGCCAGCCGGCGGTGTGGACTACGAGCCCGGGTTGGTGCTTGGCAGGATCGATCTCCCACAGCTCCTTGACGCCGAGTGCGTACGACTGCGGATCCTTGCCCGCGTCGAGCTTGAACTTCTCGATCAGCTGCCGGCCGAGCTGGCCGCGCGAGCCTTCGGCGAACACGGTGTATTTCGCGTGCAGTTCCATGCCGAGCTGGAACTCGCCGGTGAGCGCGCCGTTCTTGTCGACGCCCATGTTGCCGGTGGCGATGCCTTTGACCGATGACCCACCCGCGCCGTCGTCGTTGTAGAGCACTTCGGTCGCGGCGAACCCCGGAAAGATCTCGACGCCGAGCCCTTCGGCCTGCTGTGCGAGCCAGCGCACCACGTTGCCCAGGCTGATGACGAAGTTGCCTTCGTTGTGAAAGCACTCGGGCACGAGCACGCTAGGCGTCTCGAACGCGCCGGTCTCGCTCAGGAACAGCACCTGGTCGGCCGTGACCGGCTGGTTCAGCGGCGCACCGAGTTCCTTCCAGTTCGGGATCAGCTCGGTGAGTGCGCGCGGATCCATCACCGCACCGCTGAGGATGTGCGCGCCCGGCTCCGAGCCCTTCTCGAGCACGACGACCGAAACCTCCTTGCCTTGCGCGGCCGCCAGCTGCTTCAGCCTGATCGCGGTGGCCAAGCCACCGGGGCCGCCGCCAACGACGACCACGTCGTACTCCATCGCTTCGCGCGGACCGTGTTCTGCGAGGATTTCTGCGGGCGTCATGGGCTTCCTTGGGGCTGTCGGCTGCGCACGATTCTACGGGCGTCATCCATGGGCTGCATGCTATCGTCCCCTCGACTTCACCGCATCCGTTGGGAGACAAGACCATGAGCTACAACATCGATCTGTCGGGCCGTGTCGCGCTCGTGACGGGCGCCTCGAGCGGCCTCGGCGAACAGTTCGCGAAGACGCTCGCGAAGGCCGGCGCCGGCGTCGT
>JANXVK010000184.1 GCA_025351675.1 Rhizobacter sp. | reverse complement strand
TGTACACGCAAGCGATGGACACGATGGGCACGGACAATGCCCGAACGCCCATTCGGTCTGTTGAAGACGCGCAGCTCGAAGCACGTTTCGACGAGCGCATCGACGCGGGCGACTTCATCGAGGCGAAGGACTGGATGCCCGAGCACTACCGCAAGACGCTGGTGCGCCAGATCAGCCAGCACGCGCACTCCGAGATCGTGGGCATGCTGCCCGAAGGCAACTGGATCAGCCGCGCGCCCACGCTCAAGCGCAAGGCGATCCTGCTCGCCAAGGTGCAGGACGAAGGCGGCCACGGCCTGTACCTGTACGCTGCGGCCGAGACGCTGGGCACCAGCCGCGACCAGATGTTCGACGCGCTCCACACGGGCCGCGCGAAGTACAGCTCGATCTTCAACTACCCCACGCTGAGCTGGGCCGACATGGGCACGATCGGCTGGCTGGTCGACGGCGCAGCGATCATGAACCAGGTGCCGATCTGCCGGTGTTCCTACGCGCCGTATGCGCGCGCGATGATCCGCATCTGCCGCGAAGAGAGCTTCCACCAGCGCCAGGGTTTCGAGGCGCTGCTGACGATGATGACCAAAGGCACCGACGCACAGAAGGCGATGGTGCAGGACGCGGTGAACCGCTGGTGGTGGCCCTCGATCATGATGTTCGGGCCGCCTGACGATCAGAGCCCGAACAGCGCGCAGTCGATGCGCTGGGGCATCAAGCGCATCAGCAACGACGAGCTGCGCCAGAAGTTCATCGACGCGACGATCGATCAGGCCAAGCTGCTCGGCGTGACGCTGCCCGACCCCGACCTGAAGTGGAACGAGGCGCGCCAGTCGTACGACTTCGGCGCGATCGACTGGAGCGAATTCAAGCGCGTGCTCGCCGGCGACGGCCCGTGCAACAAGGAGCGCCTCGCGGCGCGCGTGAAGGCCTGGGACGACGGCGCGTGGGTCCGCGACGCGGCGATGGCGCATGCGAACAAGCAAGCAATGAAGGAGGCCGCATGAGCGCCGATCTCCAACACGAATGGCCGCTGTGGGAAGTGTTCGTGCGCAGCAAGGCCGGGCTCGACCACAAGCACTGCGGCAGCCTGCACGCGGCCGACGCGAAGATGGCGATCCAGATGGGGCGCGACGTCTACACCCGCCGTCAGGAAGGCGTGAGCGTGTGGGTCGTGCGCTCGGATCAGATCGTCGCGAGCGACCCGGGCGACAAGGCGATGTACTTCGACCCGGCCGAGGACAAGGTGTATCGCCACCCGACCTTCTACGAGCTGCCGAAGTCGCTCGATCACATGTAGAAATGGACCCACCCCCGGAGCGCCTGCGGCGCTCCCCCTCAAGGGGGCGCCGCCAGCGGCCCGGCAAAGCCGGTTCCGCGGCGTCCGCTTGATGGCGCAGATCGACTTCACCAACAGAGTTCGCATCAATGACCGCATCGATTCAACTCCAGCGCGCGCCCGAGGTGCAATACCTCCTGCGCATCGCCGACACCCACCTGATCCTCGCGCAGCGTCTCGCCGAATGGTGCGGCCACGCGCCGGTGCTCGAAGAAGACATTGCGCTGGCGAACATGGCGCTCGATCTGGTCGGCCAGTCACGCGCGCTGTTGACGCGTGCCGGCGAACTCGAAGGCCGCGGCCACGACGAAGACCAGCTCGCGTTCCTGCGCGACGAGCGCGACTACTTCAACGCAACGCTGGTCGAGCTGCCGCGCGGCGACTTCGCGTTCACGGTGCTGCGTAACCTGTTCATCGCGACCTGGTCGAAGCTGCTCTGGGAGCGCCTGCTCGATTCGAGCGACACCGAGGTCGCGGCCATCGCCGGCAAGGCGGTGAAGGAAGTGCGATATCACCAGCAGCATGCCGCCGACTGGGTCGTGCGGCTCGCCGACGGCACCGAGGAATCGCGCCGCCGCATCGACGCGGCGCTCGACGACCTCTGGCGCTACACGAGCGAGCTGTTCGGCGCCGACGCCGTCGACGAGCACGCGCTCGCGAGCGGCCTCGGCCCGCGCTGGGCCGATCTGCAGGCGCCGTGGCTCGCCGACATCACCGCCGTGTTCGACGCGGCCGGGTTGATGCTGCCGAAGGCTTCGGGCTTCCGGCCGACCGGCACGCGCGGCGTGCACAGCGAGCACATGGGCTTCATCCTGACCGAGATGCAGCACTTGCAGCGCAGCTTTCCCGGGGGCGTGTGGTGATCGTTGCCACCACATCGCGCATCGAACGCGCGTGGGATGTCTTGTCGACCGTGCTCGATCCCGAAGTGCCCGCCGTCTCGGTGCGCGACCTCGGCATCGTGCGCGATGTGATCGAGCATGCCGATCACCTGGAGATAGTCCTCACGCCCACTTACTCCGGCTGCCCTGCGACCGAGGTGATTGAAGCCGACGTGCTGAAGGCGATCGCCACGGCCGGCCTCGGCACCGCGCGCGTCACGCTGCAGCGCGCACCCGCGTGGACGACCGACTGGATCAGCGCCGAAGGCAAGCACAAGCTGCTCGCCTACGGCATCGTGCCGCCCGGCCCGGCGTCGAACGCCGAAGTGCCGATCCGTTTCTTCCCGCGCGCCCCGAAGACCGCCGCGCTCGCCTGCCCACGTTGCGGCAGCCTGAACACCGAGCGGCTCGCGGCCTTCGGCTCGACCGCGTGCAAGGCGACATGGCGTTGCCTCGCTTGCCAAGAGCCGTTCGAGCACTTCAAGCCGATCTGAGGCGCAGACGAATCCAAATGAGCATCATCTTCCACCCGCTGCGCGTGCGCGCGATCCTGCACGACACGGCCGAAGCCGTCGTCGTTTCGTTCGACGTGCCCGATGAACTCCGCGAGGTCTTCAGCTTCACGCAGGGCCAGTACCTCACGCTGCGCAAGGAGATCGAGGGCCAAGACCTGCGCCGCTCGTACTCGATTTGCGCCGGCGTCGACGACGGCGAGTTGCGCGTCGGTGTGCGCAAGGTCAAGGGCGGCGTTTTCTCGAACTGGATCAACGAGTTCCTGCAGCATGGCGACACGATCAGCGTGATGGCGCCGCAAGGCCGCTTCTTCGTGCCGATGGAGCCCGGCTTGCGGCGGCACCATGTCGGCATCGCTGGCGGCAGCGGCGTGACGCCGATCCTGTCGACGATGAAGACCGTTCTGGCGCGCGAACCGCTGAGCCGCTTCACGCTGATCTACGGCAACCGCGCGCTGAGATCGACGATGTTCAAGGAAGAGATCGAGGATCTCAAGAACAAGTACCTGACGCGTCTGGTGCTGCACCACGTGTTCTCCGACGAGCACACCGATGCGCCGCTGAACATGGGCGTGATGAACCGCGCCAAGATCGGCGACTTTCTGCGCACCGTCTTGCCGGCCTCGACGATCGACCACGCGTTCGTCTGCGGCCCGTTCCAGATGAACGACGAGGCCGAGGCGGCGCTGCTCGCGGCCGGCGTGCCCGAGGAGCGCATTCACATCGAGCGCTTTGGCATCGCGCCGCAAGGTGCGGTTCAATCGCTTTCGCCGCAAGCGCAGGCGGTGGGCGCGGTGATCCATGAAGCGAAGCCGGGCGACGCGGAACTGGCACGTGTCACGATCATCCGCGACGGCCTCTCGCGCGAGATCGTGTTCACGAAAGACCAGCCGAGCATCCTGGACGCGGCCTCGGCCGCCGGACTCGAGGTGCCGTTCTCGTGCACCTCGGGCGTGTGCGGAACCTGCCGCGCGAAGTGCATCTCGGGCGAGGTGCGCATGGAGCGCAATTTCGCGCTCGACAAGAACGAGGTCGCGAACGGCTTCGTGCTGACCTGCCAGGCCCATCCCCTCACACCACAAGTCACGCTGTCGTTCGACGAACGCTAGGCATGAAGCACCCGGCCTCGCGAGTACACGAGTCCACCCGCCAAGCGGGTGCCCGGCCGGCTTGGGGCGGCCCGGCGCTCGTTCGAGCTTCATCTTCAAAGGACATCTCATGACGACTCCCACGCTCCAAAGCTGGATCGGCGGCCGCTGGCTCGGCCAGCAAGCCGCACAACCGCTGCACAGTGCGATCAACGGCAAGCCCGTCTACAGCACGCATGCCGAGGCGATCGATTTCGGCGAAGCGGTCGCGCACGCGCGCAACATCGGCCTGCCCGCCTTGATGGCGCTCGACTTCCAGCAGCGCGCCGAGCGGCTCAAGGCACTCGCGAAGTACTTGAACGAGCACAAGGAAACGCTGTACGCGATCTCGGCCCACACCGGCGCGACGCGCGCCGACAGCTGGATCGACATCGAAGGCGGCAGCGGCACGCTGTTCGCGTACGCCGGCGTCGGCAGCAACGAGCTGCCTTCAGGCAACCTGGTGCACGAAGGCCCTGCGATCGCACTCGGCAAGACCGGCCGCTTCCAAGGCACGCACATCCTCGTGCCGCGTGGCGGCATCGCGGTGCACATCAACGCGTTCAACTTTCCCGTTTGGGGCCTGCTCGAGAAGTTCGCGCCGGCCTTTCTCGCCGGCATGCCGTGCATCGGCAAACCGGCGACAGCCACGAGCTACCTGACCGAAGCTGCGGTGCGCTTGATCCAGCACTCCGGCATCCTGCCCGAGGGCGCACTGCAGCTCGTGATCGGCGGCACCGGTGACCTGCTCGACCGGCTCGACGGTCGCGATGTCGTCACCTTCACCGGCTCGGCCGACACCGCCGCGAAGCTTCGCGTACACCCGAACCTCGTCCGAAACTCAATCCCGTTCAACGCCGAGGCCGATTCGCTGAACTGCGCGATCCTGGCGCCCGACGTGACACCCGACGACGAGGAATTCGACCTGTTCGTCAAGGAGGTCGCGCGCGAGATGACGGTGAAGGCCGGCCAGAAGTGCACCGCGATCCGGCGCGCGATCGTGCCGCGCGACCGGCTCGATGCGGTCGCCGAGAAGTTGCGCGCGCGCTTGAAGAAGACCGTCATCGGCGACCCTTCGCGCGAGGACGTGCGCATGGGCGCGCTCGCGTCGCAAGCGCAGCTCGCCGACGTGGCGGAGCGCGTCGCGATGTTGATGCAGGGGGCCGAACTCGTCTACGGCGCGCGCGACGGCTTCACGCCGCTCGGCGACGGCGTCGCCGAAGGTGCGTTCTTCGCGCCGACGCTGCTGCTCAGCCGCAACCCGATGACTCACGACGCGGTGCACGACATCGAAGCCTTCGGCCCGGTCAGCACGCTGATGCCGTACGACGGCATCGACGAAGCGATCGCCCTCGCCGCCCGCGGCAAGGGAAGCCTGGTCGCCTCGCTCATCACGCGCGACCCGCAGATCGCCGCGCGCGTGATCCCGGCTGCGGCTGCACTGCACGGCCGCCTGCTGATCCTCGACCGCGAGGCTGCCGCCGAATCCACCGGCCACGGCTCACCGCTGCCGCTGCTGAAACACGGCGGCCCGGGTCGCGCCGGTGGTGGCGAAGAGCTCGGCGGCATCCGCGCCGTCAAGCACTACCTGCAACGCGCGGCGCTGCAGGGCTCGCCGACGATGCTCGCAGCGGTGATTGGCGAACACATCCGCGGCGCGAAGGTCAACGACACGCCGATTCACCCGTTCCGCAGCCACTTCGAAGACCTGAAGATCGGCGACTCGCTGCTGACGCACCGGCGCACCGTCGGCGAGGCCGACATCGTCGCGTTCGGCGGCATCTCCGGCGACTACTTCTACATGCACTTCGACGAGATCGCGGCCAAGGAATCGCCGTTCGGCAAGCGCATCGCGCACGGCTATTTCGTGCTCTCGGCCGCCGCCGGGCTGTTCGTCTCGCCGGCGCCGGGGCCGGTGCTCGCGAACTACGGGCTCGACACGTTACGCTTCGTCAAGCCGGTCGGCATCGGCGACACGATTCGCGCGCGGCTCACCGCCAAGCGCAAGATCGACCGCAACAGGAAGGACGCGAACGGCGTCGGCCATGGCGTGGTCGCCTGGGATGTCGAAGTGACGAACCAGCGCGACGAGGTGGTCGCGAGCTACGACATCCTGACGCTGGTCGCGAAGCGCAGCTGAACCGGCGTGGTTTCGCTCCCGCTGATTCAGTTGCCCGCGCACATGGGTCGACTCAAAGGCAAACGGCGCCTCGAGAGGCGCCGTTTCATCGTCTGCATCGCCACGCGATCGGGCCGAGGCCCCGTCGTGCGGTTTGCGGTGTGCGTCTTACTTGACGGCTTCCTTCGCGGCGGCCTTGGCCTCGCTGCCAGCCTTCTTCGCCTTGGCCTTGTGCACCTTGGCCTTGGCCTTGTGCATCGTCTTCGCCGGCTCGCTGCTGGCGACGGCTTTCGCGTTCTCGACGCCTTGCTTGGCGGTCTCGGCGGTGGCCTTGCCGGCTTCCTTCACAGCGGTGCCGGCTTGCGCGTGGGCGCCAGCGGCTGCAAAAACGATGGCCAGTGCAATCAGTGCGTTCTTCATGGGGTGGTTCTCCGGAGTGAATGGTTTGCAAGGATGCAACGCCGGGCGACCGGAACGGGTTGACACAGGTCTACGCAAATGGCGACGGGTCGAACTCGCCCGCGAGCGCGCGCCAGACCCGCGGCGGCGTCAGCGGCATCTGGATCAACTCGGCGCGGCGGCCGTGGCCGGCGTGATCGAGCGCGTCGATCACCGCGTTGACGACGGCCGGCGTCGCGCCGATCGTGCCGAGCTCACCGACGCCCTTCACGCCGAGCAGGTTCGTGACGCACGGGATCGACGTATCGAACTCGGTCTTGAACATCGCGCTCGCGATGTCGGCGCGCGGCATCGCGTAGTCCTGATAGCTCGCGGTCAGGATCTGCCCGGATTCCGGGTCGTAGACGATCTGCTCAGTCAGCGCCTGGCCGATGCCCTGCACCGCCCCGCCCTCGACCTGCCCGGCGACGATGGTCGGGCTGATGACGCGGCCGATGTCGTTGACCGACGCGTACGCGACCACGTCGACGTGCCCGGTGCCCGGGTCGATCTCGACCTCGCACACATGGCAGCCGTTCGGCCAGGTCGGGCCGCCGACGGCGCTGGTCGAGTCGACGAAGATGTGTCGCTCGGACTGCCTGGCCGCGAGCTCGAACAGGTCGATGCCGACATCGGTGCCGACGACCTTGAAGCGGCCTTCAAGGTATTCGATGTCGGCGGGCGCGACTTCGAGGACTTCACCTGCCAGCTGCTTGCTCTTGTCGATCGTGCGCTCGGAGGCGACGCGCACCGCCGAGCCGCCGGTGAAGAGGGAGCGCGAACCGGCGCTGCCGAAGCCGTTGGCGCGGTCGGTGTCGCCCTGCACGATGCGGATGCGCTCCACCGGCACGCCGAACACGTCGACCGCGAGCTGAACATAGCTGGTCGCGATGCCTTGCCCCATCGCCTGCGTCGCCGAGACGATCTCGATGAAGCCATCGGCCGAGACGGTGACGGTCACGCGCTCCTCGAACACGTTGCCGCCGGTCCACTCCAGAAAGGTGGCGATGCCAAGCCCGCGCCACTTTCCTTGTTGCTTCGACTGTGCCTCGCGCGCGGCGAATCCGTTCCAGTCGGCCAGCGCCAAGCCTTGGTCCATGACGTGCTCGAAACGCCCGCTGTCGTAGAGCTGCGCCATCGGATTCTTGTACGGCATCTGTTCGGGCCGGATGAAGTTGCGCCGGCGCAATTCGATGCGGTCCATCCCCAGCTGGCGCGCCGCTTCGTCCATCAGGCGCTCCACGATGTAAATCGACTCCGGACGGCCGGCGCCGCGATAGGCTC
>JANXVK010000163.1 GCA_025351675.1 Rhizobacter sp. | reverse complement strand
TGGGCGCTTCGAGGTCGCGCTGCTCGCGCACGATGCGCCGCAATCCTTCGGCATGGAGTCGGCCGAGTTCCTCGTCGCCGGCCACGCGGGCAGCACGCCGCGGGCGCTCGGCAAGGTGGCCTCGGGCGGCGAACTCTCGCGCATCGCGCTCGCGATCGCGGTGACGACGAGCCAGTTGAAGAGCAGCGAAGGCGCGGCTGCGACGTTGATCTTCGACGAGATCGACGCCGGCGTCGGCGGCGCGGTCGCCGAGACGGTCGGCCGCTTGATGAAGCAGCTCGGGCGCGATCGGCAGGTGCTCGCCGTCACGCACCTGCCGCAGGTCGCGGCCTGCGCCGATCATCACTTCGTCGTCTCGAAGCAATTGCGCGATGGGCTCACGCTCAGCGAAGTCAACGCGGTCGGCGGCGAGGTGCGCGTCGCCGAAGTCGCGCGCATGCTCGGCGGCGAACGCCTGTCGAACACCCGCCTCGCGCATGCGCAGGAAATGCTCGCGGTCGGCGCTGATGCGGTGCCGGTGGCGCGCGGGCGCAAGCGATCATGAGCGAAGCTGAAACCCCTCAATCTGCGGCCTTGCCGCGCGAGGTCGAAGGGCCACCCGGCACGGCCTCGTCGCGCGAGGTCGAAGGGCCACCCGGCACGGCCTCGCCGCGCGAGGTCGTGCTGGTCACCGGCATCTCCGGCTCGGGCAAATCGGTCGCACTGCACGCGCTCGAAGATGCCGGCTTCTTCTGCGTCGACAACCTGCCGCCCGAGTTGCTGCGCGAGTTCCTGCTGCTCGAGCACGGCCGGCACGATCGGCGCCTGGCGATCGCGGTCGACGTGCGCAGCGCCGGCTCGCTGCCGCACCTGCTGCCGCTGATCGAGCAGCTGCGCACCGAAGGCACCGCGATCCAGGTGATCTTTCTCGACGCCAGCACCGATGCACTGGTGCGGCGCTTCTCCGAGACGCGGCGGCCGCATCCGCTGTCGGCCGAGGTGCCGGCCGACCAGCCCGCCGATCAGCCCAACAGCCGCCACGCGCTGATCGACGCGATCGAGATCGAGCGCCAGTTGCTGGCCGAGTTGCGCGAGCTCGCAACCATCATCGACACCAGCCAACTGCGCACGGCGCAGCTGCGCATCTGGGTGCGCGACATGGTGCGCGCCGGCAGCAATCGACTCACGCTGGTGTTCGAGAGCTTCGCGTTCAAATACGGCGTGCCGCTCGATGCCGACTACGTGTTCGATGTGCGCGTACTGCCGAATCCGTACTACGTCCGCGAACTCAAGGCGCTCACGGGCCGCGACGAACCGGTCGCCGACTACCTGCGTGCGCAGCCCGAGGTCGGCGAGATGCTGGGCCAGATCGAGGCCTTCATCGCGCGCTGGCTGCCGGCGTTCGAGAGCGACCAGCGCAGCTACCTGACGGTGGCGATCGGCTGCACCGGCGGCCAGCACCGCTCGGTGTACTTCGCACAGACACTCGCCGAGCGCTTTCGCGCGCGCTCGGCCACGCTGATCCGTCACCGTGAGCTCGACGCCCGCTGAATCGCCCGGGCCGATGGCCGATGAGTTGCCGCTGTTCCCGCTGCAGACGCCGCTGTTTCCCGACGGTCTGCCGGGCCTCACGGTGTTCGCGGCCCGCTACCTCGATCTGATCACCGCGTGCCTGCGCAGCCGCCGGCCGTTCGGCGTGGTCGCGCTGCGGACCGGCAGCGAGGTGCGGCGCGGCGGCGAGGGGTGCGCTTCGAGCCGGTGGGAACGCTGGCCGAGCTGATCAGCGCCGACAGCGAGCAGCCCGGCATCCTGCTGGCGCGCTGCCGCGGCACGACACGCTTTCGGGTCGAGGCGAGCCGGCAGCAAGCCGACGGCCTGTGGCTCGCACGCGCCCACCCGATCGCCGACGACGAGGTCTTGGCGCCGGACGAATCGCTGATCGACACCGTGCGCGCACTGGCCGCCACGATCCCGACGCTGAAGAACAGCAAGAACGAGTCGCCGTTCCTGCAACCCCACCGTTTCGACGATGCCGGTTGGGTCGCGAACCGCTGGTGCGAGATTCTGCCGATCTCGCAGGCCGCGAAGCAGAAGCTGATGGAGTTGCCCGACCCGATGCTGCGGCTCGAACTCGTCGACGACTTTCTGCGCAGCAAGGGCTTGGTCAAGTGATCGATGGAGCCGACGCGAGCAGCAGCTTGCGCAGCGGCGCCGGCAGCCCGGCGGCGAGTGCCTCGTCGAGGCCGAACCAGCGGCCGGTCGGCCATGCGGATTCGATCTGCGCGCGCCGCGCCGCCGAACTGCGATCGGGCAAGGTCCAGCGGATCGGGTGAAGGCGCCAGTCGAGGTGCGTCAGCACATGGGTAAAGCTTGGCAGCGACTCGCCCTGCCCAAGCCAATCGGCGCTGGCAGCCTCGAAGGCTTCGGCCGAGTCGAACTCGGGCAGGCTCCACAGGCCGGCCCACACGCCGGTCGCCGGGCGCTGCTCGAGCCACACTTCGTCGCGCCAATGCAACCACAGCCACACATGCTCGCGCGTGCCGCGCTTGAGTTTGCGGGTCTTGACCGGATAGCGCTCCTGCGTGCCGGCGCGGGCCGCGGCACAGTCCTCGCGCACCGGGCACAGCAGGCAGGTCGGCGCGCGCGCGCCGCACAGCGTCGCGCCCAAATCCATCAGACCCTGCGTGTAGCGCTCGATCTCGCTCTCGGGCAACAGCGCGGTCGCCTGCGCCCAAAGCGCGCGCTCCTGCTTCGCCTCGGCCAGATCGCCGTCGAACGCGAGCACGCGCGTCAGCACGCGCTTGACGTTGCCGTCGAGGATCGCAACACGCTCACCGAAGCAGAACGCCGCGATCGCCGCGGCGGTCGAGCGGCCGATGCCGGGCAGCGTCATCAGCTCGTCGCTGGTGCCGGGGAAGCGCCCGCCGTGCGTTGCGACAACCGCCTGCGCGCAGGCATGCAGGTTGCGCGCGCGGCTGTAGTAGCCGAGGCCGCTCCAGAGCCCGAACACGTCGTCAAGCGATGCCGCGGCCAGTGCCGCCACATCCGGAAAGCGCTGCAAGAAACGCTCGTAGTAGCCCAGCACGGTCGCGACCTGCGTCTGCTGCAGCATGATCTCCGAGAGCCAGACGCGGTACGGGTCGCGCGTGTTCTGCCACGGCAACGTGTGCCGCCCGTGCGTGCGCTGCCAGTCGATCAGGCGCGCCGCGAACGCCGCGCCAGGCTCAGGCGCGGGCACGCTGGCGGGGCGAGGCGTCGATCGCGTCCGGCCGCGGTGGTGGCATCTGCAGCGAGATCAGGTCGTTGCCGGCCACCGGCCCGGCCATCGCCTGCTCGCGCAGCGCGTCGAACATCTGCCGGGCGCGGCGCAGGAAACCCTGCAAGCGCTCGTCGTGCGCTTCGAGCTCGGCGATGCGGATCTCCAGATCGCCCGCCGCCGCCTGCACGCGTTCGAGCGATTCGCGCCGGCGTTTGAAGTTGCGGCGGCGCTCGCGCAGCTGCGAATCGACCTGCGACGAGGTCGACTTGTTCCAGAGTTCGAGCTCGGCGCTCGCACTTTCGAACACGACGCGCAGCTTCGAGACCAGCATGCGCCGGAACTGCTCCATGAACTTCGGGCTCGACAGACGCAGCGCGTGCGTCAGGCCGAGGTACCGGGTGTAGCCGACCTCGATCTCGTCGAGCTCGGCGCTGAAGCGCGCCAGCTCGGGCGCCTTGCTCATCGCCAGGCTGAAACCGAACTCGCCGTTCAGCTTGCCGAACGACGCCCCCAGCATGTCGCGGATCTCGTTGCTGCGCACCTGAGCGTCGGCCAGCAGTTTGCGCAGCCGGGTGCACAGCGCGATGAATGCCTTTTTCGAGCCGAGGTTCAGCAGCGAGGCGCTCATGCGGGCCTGCATCTCGGCGACCTCTTCGCGCGGGCGGTCGGACGAGAGACCGACGAGCGCGTCTTTCAGCATGCGGCTGTGCACGGCGCGAAGGGCCTGCAGGCGCACCGTGCAGTGCTCGAACTCTGCCGTCTCGGCGTCGATGCGCTCGAGCATCAACCGCAGCTTGCCGCCGCTCTTGCCGCGCAGGCCGCGCAACTCGAACGTCTGTTCGGCGAGCTGGCGGCGCTGGTCGCCCAAGCGCCGCGAGACCTGCGTTTCGAGCTGCTGCGCGCCATCGCTCACCACCTGTTCGAGCACTTGGCGGCGCTGCGGCAGCAGCTGTGAGCCGAGCGCGGCTTCGAGTGCCGGAAGGCGGCTCTCGAGGAGGCCCCTGTCGTCGCCCGCGATACGCGCCGCGAGCGCCTGCCGGGCCGACAGCGGGAACACGCGCTCGACGCCGACACCCAGCGTGCGCGCCGTCTCGACGCACTGCGAGGTGATCTGCGCGTCGACCTGTTCGGCCGTTGCGAGCGGGTCGGCCAACGCATCGATCTTGTTCAGCACGACGAAACGCGACAACGCATGCGTGCCGAGGTGATCGCGCCAGACGCCGAGGTCGGACTTGGTCACGCCGGCATCTGCGCCGAGGATGAACACGGTCGCGTGCGCGCTCGGCAGCAGGCTCAGCGTCAGCTCGGGCTCGGCGCCGATCGCGTTCAGGCCCGGCGTATCGAGCACGACCAAGCCCTGCTTCAGCAGCGGGTGCGGGTAGTTGATCAGCGCATGGCGCCAAGCCGGCACTTCGACGCGGCCGTCATCGTCGACCGGCGGATTGTCGTCGGGCGCCTCGTCGCTCCAGAAACCGAGTTCGCGCGCCACGTCGCGGGTCACGAACTTGGTGCGCGTGACCTGCTGCAGCGATTCGGCCAGGCGTTCCGGGTCGCTGATCTGGAGCGGGCGGATCGTCCAGGCGCGACGCTGGCCGCGCAGTTCGGCAAGCGACAGGCCTTCGAGCCGCGTCTCGATCGGCAGCAGCATCAGCGCGGCGCTCTCGTCGGCGTCCCACGCCAGCTCGACCGGGCACATCGTCGTGCGCCCCGGCGTGGCCGGCAGCACGCGCCGGCCGGTGTCGGCGAAGAAGATCGCGTTGATCAGCTCCGATTTGCCGCGCGAGAACTCGGCGACGAAGGCGACCACCAGCTTCTCGTTGCCGAGGCGGTCGCGCAGCGCCGTCAGTTGGGCCGCGGCGGACGCGTCGGCCATGTCGTGGTCGGCGAGGTAGCGCGCGACGTCGTCCAGCCGCCGACCGAGCGTCATGCGCCAGCCGCTGAGGGCGTCGAGGCTGATCGCGAACGATGGGGTCATGGGCTTGCGGTGCGGCTTGGAGCTCGGGGGGGCGAACCATCCTAGCGCAAGGGCCGGGCGCTGATCCGCGAGAAACATCTGCTCACCATAGAGAGGCGGCGCAAGCGCCAACCATTGCCGGATTGTGCTCAGCGGCGCTGGCAAACAGGGCAAAAATAGGTTGCGCGCTGACCCTGAACGATGCGCCGTATGGTGCCGACGCAACGCGCATCGCGCACGCAGGGCCGGCCTTCGCGACCGTAGACCCGCGCCTGCAGCTGGAACTGGCCCGCCATGCCGTGGGCATCGCTGAAGTTGCGCAGGGTCGAGCCGCCGAGTTCGAGGGCGCGGGCGAGCGTGCTGCGCACCGCGTCGGCCAGCCGCCCGCAGCGGGCCAGGCTGACGCGGTCGCTGCGGGTGCGCGGGTCGATGCCGGCCTCAAACAGCGCCTCGCAGGCGTAGATGTTGCCGGCGCCGACGACGATCGCGCCGCCCAGCAGCGCCTGCTTGATCGCGACCCGGCGGCCGCGCAACGCGTCGTGCAGATGCTTGGCGGTGAAGGCCGGATCGAACGGTTCGAGGCCGAGGCCGGCGAGCAGCTTCGCGGCCGGGCCGTCGTCCAGCGCTGGCGACCAGACAACGGCGCCGAAGCGGCGCGGGTCGGTCAGCCGCAAGGTGCCCTGGCCAGTGACGAGGTCGAAGTGATCGTGCGGACCGGGCTCGGCCAGGTTGTCGCCGAACGCGAGCGCGCCCGACATTCCCAAGTGCATCAGCAACCCGCCGCGGTCGAGCGCCATCCACAAATATTTACCTCGGCGCGTGACCTCGCCGACCGCCTGCGATACCAGCGTTTCGGGCGCGGTGCCGAGCGGCCAGCGCAGCGGCTTGCCCATGCGCACCGCGTGAATCCGCGCGCCGCGGATGCGGCCCGCGAAGCTCTGGCGCGTGACCTCGACTTCGGGGAGTTCGGGCATGCGGGGAATTATCGGCGCGCTGCGGTCTCGCAGCTTGGCGACCTAGAATGAATTGCAGCTTCAGGAGAGACCGCATGCCTACCTTCCACCGCCGAACCGGACGCGCACAAGCGTTGCCGGCACTGCTGGTCTCGCTGCTCGTCACCTCGGGCGCGTTCGCACAAACTGCCACGCCGGCGGCGCCCGAAGAGGCCGCCCCCGCGAAAGTCGAAAACTCCGCACTGAACGGCCCCCTGTTCCAGCAACTGCTGATCGGCGAGCTCGAGGTGAGCGCCGGCGACCTCGGCGCCGGCTACCAGCTGATGCTCGACGCGGCGCGCCGCACGCGCAGCGAGCAACTCTTCCGCCGCGCCACCGACATCGCGTTGCAGGGCCGTGCCGGCGACGAGGCGCTGGTCGCGGTGAAGGCTTGGCGTCAGGCACTGCCGGAGTCGGTCGATGCGCTGCGCTACCAAGTTCAGTTGCTGGTGCAGTTGAACCGCACCGCCGAGGCCGTCGAGCCGCTGCAGGCGCTGCTCAAGGCCACGCCGCCCGGCGAACGCAACGCAATGATCACGGCCCTGCCGCGCTTTCTGGCACGCAGCAACGACCGCGCGCAGGCCGCGCAGATCATCGAGCAGGTGCTGTTGCCGTACGCCGAGGCGCCCGAAACGCGCGTCGCGGCGCGCGTCGGCATCGGCCGCGGCTGGCTCGGCGCGATCAACGGCGAGAAGGCGCTGGCGCTGGCGCAAAACGCGCATGACACCGACCGCAGCGCCGAGGCGCCGGCCGGCCTCGCGCTCGAGATGATGCCGGGCACGCCCGCCGCCGAGGCCATCGTCAAGGATCACCTCGCCGCCAAACCCGACAGCAATGCGGTTCGCTTGGTGTACGTGCGCACGCTGCTCGCGTCGCAGCGGCTGGTCGACGCGACGCGAGAGCTCTCGACGCTGACACAGAACTCGCCGAAGCTGCCGCAGGCTTGGCTGACACTCGGCGCGCTGCATGTGCAGTTGCGCGAGCCGGTGCCGGCGACGACGGCGTTGCTGAAGTACATCGAGCTGGTGCAGGCCTCCGAGATGCCGGCGACCGAGCTGGCAGCGGCGGCAGCCGCCGCCAATGACGATGACGACGCGCCACCGGCGTCCAAGGACGACGCGCTGACCCGTGGCTACCTGCTGCTCTCGCAGGCCGCCGATCAGCAGAACGACTTCAAGGGCGCCGAAGCTTGGCTCGCGAAGATCGACAATCCGAAGCGCGCGCTCGAGGTGCAGGCACGGCGCGCGTCGCTGCTGGCGCGCGACGGCACGGTGAAGGAGGCACGCGAGCTGATTCGCCGCGTGCCCGAGAAAACGCCCGACGATGCACGCGCCAAGGTGCTGGCCGAGGCCCAAGTGCTGCGCGACGCCAAGCTCTGGCGCGACGCGAGCGACGTGCTCACGCAGGCGAACAAGAAGTTCCCCGACGATGTCGACCTCATCTACGAGCAGTCGATGATGGCCGAGAAGCTGAACCGGCTGGCCGACATGGAGCGTCTGCTGCGCCGCGTGATCGAGCTCAAGCCGGATCATCAGCACGCCTACAACGCGCTCGGCTATTCGCTCGCCGAACGCAACGTGCGGCTGCCGGAGGCGCGCACCCTGATTCAGAAGGCGCTCGCGCTGAGCCCGGGCGAACCGTCGATCACCGACAGCCTGGGCTGGGTCGAGTACCGCCTCGGCAACCGCGACGAAGCAGTGCGGCTGCTGCGCGAAGCCTATCGCGGCCAGCCCGACGCCGAGATCGCCGCGCACCTCGGCGAGGTGCTGTGGGTCACCGGCCAGACTGCCGAAGCGCGCAAGGTCTGGCGCGAAGGCCGCCAGCGCGACGCTGCCAATGACGTGCTGCGCGAGACGCTGGCGCGGCTGCGAGTCGATTTGTGAATTGGCGCAGTGGTGCGCCGGCGCTGATGGCAGCGCTGGTGATGACGGCGTGCGCATCCGTGCCGCGAGGTGCGGAACCCGTCGTGGCCGACACGCTGTCGGGGCGACTCGCGGTGCGGGTCGAGGCGTCGGATCGCGCGGCGGCGCGTTCCGAGAACGCGGCGTTTGAGTTGCAAGGCAATGCGCAGGCCGGCCGATTGAGTCTCTCGACACCGCTCGGCAGCGTGCTCGCGCAGGCGCGCTGGGCGCCGGGCTCGGTCGTGCTGGCCACGCCGCAAGGCGAGCGCCGTTTCACCGATCTGGATGGGCTGACGCGCGAGGTGCTCGGCGAGAGTGTTCCGGTCGTCGCGTTGTTCGACTGGCTGCGCGGACGGCCGTGGACCGGCGCGCCCAGCGTGGCAACGGTCACGCCCGGCGAGCCCGGCTTCGCGCAGCTCGGCTGGTCCGTGAGCCTCGCGCGCTTCGACGACGGTTTGGTCGTCGCCAAGCGCGGAAGCGCACCCGTGGTCACGGTGCGCGCGAAGCTGGATCGTTGATCCATGAACGCGCTCTACGACGTCGCCGCGCCGGCCAAGCTGAACCTGTTCCTGCACGTCGTCGGCCGGCGTGCCGACGGCTACCACCTGCTGCAGTCGCTGTTCGTGCTGGTCGACTGGTGCGACACCCTGCACTTCGAGTTGCGCCGCGACGGTCAGCTGACTCGACACGACCTCGGCCCGGCGCTGCCGGCCGACGACCTGTGCCTGCGTGCGGCGCGCCTGCTGCAATCGGCAAGCGGCACGGCGCTCGGCGCCGACATCTCGATCGACAAGGCCGTGCCTTGGGGCGCCGGCATGGGCGGCGGCAGCTCCGACGCGGCCTCGACGCTGCTCGCGCTGAACCGCCTGTGGGGCCTGAACTGGCCGCGCGCACGCCTGCTCGCGCTCGGGCTGAAACTCGGCGCCGACGTGCCTTTTTTCATCGGTGGCCACAACGCGATCGTCGAAGGCATCGGCGAGCGCCTGACCCCGGCACCGGTGCCCGAACAATGGCTGGCCGTCGTCAAACCACCCACAGGCATCGAAACCCGTGCCATTTTTGCCAGCCCGCTGCTGGTGCGCGAACCTCAAGCTGTTATACTTGAAAGCTTCGCTGAAAACGCTCATCAAGGGGTTTTTGACGCCGGTTTCGGCGCCAACGACCTGCAGGCCGCAGCGGAGGCAGAATGCGCACAAGTGGTTCAGGCGGCGTCGATACTGCATCGGCAATTCGGCAACAGCCGCATGACGGGCTCAGGCAGCGCGGTGTTTGCGAGAGCAGGCGCCGGGCCGGAACCCTCGGCAAACATGCCGGCCGGTGTGGCGGATTGGGCATCGGGCTGGGTTGGCAGAATGTGCCGCAGCCTGAGCGCTCACCCGCTGGTCGGGTGGGCCGCAGACTGAAAGTTGCGGTTGGCAGTCGAAAGACTGTCGACCTGTGTAGGGGAGTCGCCAAGTTGGTTAAGGCATCGGATTTTGATTCCGACATGCGAAGGTTCGAATCCTTCTTCC
>JANXVK010000238.1 GCA_025351675.1 Rhizobacter sp. | reverse complement strand
CCGAGATCGAGAAGTTCGACCACCTGCCGCCGGCGCGGGTCGATGGCGCGACCGCATTCGTCTCGATCATGGAAGGCTGCTCGAAATATTGCAGCTACTGTGTCGTGCCCTACACCCGCGGCGAAGAGGTTTCGCGGCCGTTCGACGACGTGCTCGTGGAAGTGGCGGGCCTGGCCGACCAGGGCGTCAAGGAAGTGACGCTCCTGGGGCAGAACGTGAATGCCTATCGCGGCGCGATGGGCGGCACCGCCGAAATCGCCGACTTCGCGCTGCTGCTGGAATACGTGGCCGAGCTGCCCGGCATCGAGCGCATCCGCTACACCACCAGCCACCCGAACGAGTTCACCCAGCGCCTGATCGACGCCTACTCGAAAGTGCCGCAGCTGGTGAACCACCTGCACCTGCCGGTCCAGCACGGCAGCGACCGCATCCTGATGGCGATGAAGCGCGGCTACACCGCGATGGAATACAAGAGCACCGTGCGCAAGCTGCGTGCGGTGCGGCCGGGCATTTCGATGTCGAGCGACTTCATCGTCGGATTCCCCGGCGAGACCGATGCCGACTTCGGGCAGATGATGAAGTTGATCGACGATGTGGGCTTCGACGACAGCTTCAGCTTCGTGTTCAGCCCGAGCCCCGGCACGCCGGCCGCGAACCTCGCCGACGAAACGCCGCAGATCGAGAAGATGAAGCGGCTGCACCGATTGCAGAAGGCGATCACCGAGAGCTCGCGCGCGATCAGCGACTCTCGTCTGGGCACGGTGCAGCGCCTGCTGGTCGAAGGCCCGTCGCGCAAGGACCCGAACGAACTGAGCGGCCGCACCGAGTGCAATCGCATGGTCAGCTTCAAGGGCCAGCCCCGCCTGATCGGCCAGATGGTCGACGTGACCATCACCGAGGTCAATCCGCACTCGCTGCGCGGCGAGGTGCTGCAGCGCGAAGCCGCCGCAGCCTGAACCCGATCAGCGCTTGAGCGGGCCGAAGCCGACAACCCAGAGCGTCAACCCGCAGGCGCAGACCATGGCCGCCCAAGTCGCCATCTTGCCGTCGTGGCCGAACACGATCATGCCGGCGACCAGCGCGACCGCGCAACCGGCTGTGGCCCACAGCGCGAGGCGAGTCCATCGGGCGCTTTTCAGTTCGCGCCGCCACAGCAGTTTCGCGAACGCGGCCGTGAGCAGCCCCACACCGACGGCCGGCGCGAAGAAGTTCAGCAGGTGCCAGAAAGCGTCGATGGGGCCCAATCGGGTGTCTCTCTTGTGTTTTCTCGGGCTGCAAGGCCTTCTGACAAAGGTCAAACGCGCGCCAGCGCCACAGATTTTATAATCGACCACATGAGCGTCTTCACCCTCGGCCTGAACCACAACACCGCACCCGTCGATTTGCGCGGCCGGTTCGCGTTCTCGGCGGAGCAATTGGCACCGACGCTGCAAGCGTTTCGCGAGCGCTTGCAGCGCGTCAGCGAGGTCGCGATCGTGTCGACCTGCAACCGCACCGAGTTGTACGTCGGCGCCCATCCGGGGCTCGTGAACCCGGCGGTCGACTGGTTCGCGAGCGTCGGCGGCGTCTCCAGCCACACCTTGCGCGAGCACGCTTATGTGTTCGAAGGCGGCGCCGCGGCGCGGCATGCGTTTCGGGTCGCCAGCGGCCTCGATTCGATGGTGCTGGGCGAGCCGCAGATCCTCGGCCAGCTGAAACAGGCGGTGCGCGAGGCCGAGACCGCCGGCACGCTCGGCGGCTCGCTGCACCAGATGTTCCAGCGCTCGTTCGCGGTCGCGAAAGAAGTGCGCAGCTCGACCGAGATCGGCGCGCACTCGATCAGCATGGCCGCCGCCGCGGTGCGCCTGGCGTCGCAGCTGTTCGAAGACCTGCGCGAAAACAAGGTGCTGTTCGTCGGCGCCGGCGAGATGATCGCGCTGGTCGCGACCCACTTCGCGGCACGCAAGCCGCGCGCGATGGCGGTCGCGAACCGCACGCTGGAGCGCGGCGAGAAGCTCGCCGGCTACCTCCAGGCCGAAGCGATGCGTCTGGCCGACGTGCCCGCACGCCTGGCCGAATTCGACATCGTCATCTCGTGCACCGCGAGCACCTTGCCGATCATCGGCCTGGGCGCGGTCGAGCGCGCGCTCAAATCACGCAAACACCGGCCGATGTTCATGGTCGACCTCGCGGTGCCGCGCGACATCGAGCCCGAAGTGGCGCGGCTGTCCGACGTTTACCTCTACACCGTTGACGATCTCTCGGCGCTCGTGCAGTCGGCTGGCGAGAAACGCCAGGCCGCTGTCGAGCAGGCCGAGGCGATTATCGAGACCGGCGTGCAGAGCTTCGTGCACTGGCTCGCCCAGCGCGGCTCGGTGCCGCTGATCCAGGCCTTGCACACGCAGGCCGACGACTGGCGCGCCATCGAGATCGCGCGCGCACGCAAGATGCTCGCGAAGGGCGAAGACATCGAGGCGGTACTCGAAGCATTGTCGCGTGGCCTCACGCAGAAGATGCTGCACGGCACACTCGCGGAGTTGCACTCTGCGGACGGCGAGCACCGCGCGCAGCTGGCGCAGACGGTGTCGAAGCTGTTCTTGCGCCAGAGCGCGCGGTCGCCGGTCGACGATCAGCGTTAGCGGCGATCCTTCGCCGCCCGCAGCGGGCTCGCGTGCCGCTGTGCCCCTGCCGATCTGCCCCGTGTGATGCCCGCATGAAAGATTCCCTCCGCCAACAGTTCGAGCGCCTCGCGCTGCGTCTGAACGAGCTCGACGCGACCCTCGCCGATCCGCAGGTGGCGAGCGCCATGAAGCGCTATCGCGAGCTGTCGCGCGAGCACGCCGAAGTGTCGGGTCTGATCGAGCGGTTCCGCCGCTTCGAGCAGCGCGAGC
>JANXVK010000094.1 GCA_025351675.1 Rhizobacter sp. | reverse complement strand
CCCCGACTGCCGTCCAGCTGGCCTGCACTGCCGCCAGCTTCGAGCGAGTCGATCGGCAGGATGCCGCGATCCCACAGTGAACCGCGATAGCTCGAATAGCGGCCACGCTCGGCGGCGAGATCCGTGGATGCCCAGTACGCCTGATAGCAGACCGCCTCCATCGAGCGATCGGCGAACTCGACTGCCGCATCAGACGCATACGGCACGCCGAGTTCGTAGAGCGCATCCTGAAAGCCCATGATCCCCAGGCCGACCGGCCGATGCTTCAGGTTCGAATCGCGCGCTTTCTTCACCGCGTAGTAATTGATGTCGATCACGTTGTCGAGCATGCGCATCGCAGTCGATACCGTCTCGCGCAGCTTGACGTGGTCGATGCCCTTCACACCGTTCGCATCGACGGCGAGGTGATGAACCAGGTTCACCGAACCGAGGTTGCAGACCGCGATCTCGGTCTCGCTGGTGTTCAGCGTGATCTCGGTGCACAGGTTGCTCGAGTGCACGACACCGACATGCTGCTGCGGCGAGCGAACGTTGCAGGCGTCTTTGAAGGTGATCCACGGGTGGCCGGTCTCGAACAACATCGAGAGCATCTTGCGCCACAGGTCGCGCGCCGGCATCGTCTTGAAGAGCTTGATCTCGCCGCGCGCGGCTTTGTCTTCGTAGGCGGTGTAGGCGGCTTCGAAGGCGTGGCCGAACTTGTCGTGCAGATCGGGGCAGGTGCTGGGCGAGAACAGCGTCCAGTTGGTGCCGTCCATCACGCGCTTCATGAACAGATCGGGGATCCAGTTCGCGGTGTTCATGTCGTGCGTGCGGCGGCGATCATCGCCGGTGTTCTTGCGCAGCTCGAGGAACTCTTCGAGGTCGAGGTGCCAGCTTTCCAGATACGCGCAGACCGCGCCCTTGCGCTTGCCGCCTTGATTGACCGCGACCGCCGTGTCGTTGACGACCTTCAGGAACGGCACCACGCCCTGGCTCTTGCCGTTCGTGCCCTTGATGTGGCTGCCCAGCGCGCGCACGTTGGTCCAGTCGTTGCCGAGGCCGCCGGCGAACTTGCTCAGCAGCGCATTCTCTTTCAGCGCTTCGTAAATGCCGTCGAGGTCGTCGGCGACCGTCGTCAGGTAGCAGCTCGACAGCTGCGAGCGGCGCGTACCGGCGTTGAACAGCGTCGGCGTCGAGCTCATGAAGTCGAAACTCGAGAGCACCTCGTAGAACTCGATCGCACGCGCTTCGCGGTCGATCTCGCCCAGCGCCAAGCCCATCGCGACGCGCATGTAGAAGGCTTGCGGCAATTCGATGCGCTGCTCGTCGATGTGCAGGAAGTAGCGGTCGTACAGCGTTTGCAGACCGAGGTAGTCGAACTGCAGGTCGCGATCGGCCTTCAGCGCAGCGCCGAGGCGCGGCAGGTCGAACTGCAGCATCTTCTCGTCGAGCAGTTCGGCCTGCACGCCCTTCTTGATGAAGCCGGGGAAATACTCGGCGTAGCGCGTGTGCATGTCGGAATGCAGCGCCTCTTCGCCAAGAATCTCGCGGCGGATCGTGTGCAGCAGCAGCCGCGCGGTGGCGCGCGTGTAGCCGGGGTCCTTCTCGATCAGCGTGCGCGCGGCCAAGATCGAGGCCTTGTGCACTTCGTCGATCGGCACGCCGTCGTACAGGTTGCGCTTGGTCTCGGCCATGATCGGGTCGGCCTTGACATCGGCGCCCAGGCCTTCGCAGGCCGATTCGAACAGGGTTTGCAGATGCGCCAAGTCGAGCGGTACGCGCTGGCCGCGGTCGAGCACCGTCAGCACCGGCTCGGCCGCCGTCGTCGCCGGCTGCCCCTGCTTCGCGCGCTCCTGCGTGCGGCGCTCGCGGTACAGCACGTAGGCGCGCGCCACTTCATGGTGGCCGCCGCGCATCAGGCCGAGCTCGACCTGGTCCTGCACGTCTTCGATGTGGAAGCTGCCACCGCCGGCGCGCGAGCGCAGCAGCGCGCGCACGACCGATTCGGTCAGGCCGTCGACCGTCTCACGCACGCTCGCCGAGGCCGCACCCTGCGTGCCGTGCACCGCCAAGAACGCCTTCATCAGCGCGACCGCAATCTTGTTCGGCTCGAACGACACGACCGCGCCGTTGCGGCGAATGATCTGGTAGCCCTGGTACACCGACGGTGCGGCGGCGGGTGCGCTCGCCATCGGGCGCTGCGCGGCGGCGGAAGGTTGGGGGGTGGCGGTTACAGCTTGCATGGTCGGCCCTCGTGGTCTCTTGTTTGGGGGTTCATGGCGTTCCTGGTTTCAACACGCCGGAGGTCGCGGCCGGGATTTCGGGCAGGCGGCCGACGCGGCTCCTTGATGAGCGCAAGAAGGAGGCGGCGCGCGTCTTGAAACGGTGCAGGAGGCAACGAAATGAGCGTCGAAGAATAGCATGAAAGAACACTATATCTGGGGCCTGTTGCCTCCACAAGCACTACGTATAGTGTGTCGGCGCAGTACAGCAACGCTCGCCGAAACGACGCTTCGCGGGCTGACGCCGACCGACTATGGGCTTGCATTTTAAAAGCCCGCCGCGCTTCGCGATGCGCGGCATTTCACGCGCAAACCCGCGCCGAACCGGACTCGGCGTCGCGCAATTTCAGCGCGGCTCGACCAAGACCTCGGGAAAGTCCGGGGCTGCCGCTTGCAGCGAGTTTCGCAACCGGGCCCAATCGAAGCCGGCCCCCGGATCGTTCTTGCGTCCCGGCGCCACCTGCTCGTGGCCGGTCACCGCGGCGACCGGATAGTGCCGGCGCAACGCGCCGATCAAGCCGGCGAGCGCGACGTACTGTGGCGCCTCGAACACGTCGCCCTCCAGCCCTTCGAGCTCGATGCCGATCGAGAAGTCGTTGCACTCACTGCGCCCGCGCCAGACCGACGCGCCGGCATGCCACGCCCGTGCGTCGCACGAGACGAACTGCAGCAGTTCGCCGTCGCGCCGGATCAGGAAGTGCGCCGAGACTTCGAGCCCGCAGATCTGCCGGTAGTACGGGTGCGCGTCCCAGTCGAGCCGGTTGGTGAAGAGGCGCTCGACCCCGTCGCCACCGTATTCGCCGGGCGGCAGGCTGATCGAGTGGATCAGCACAAGCTCGATCGCGACACCCTCGGGTCGCGGCCCGAAATTCGGCGACGCGCAACGGCGACCGGCATCGAACCAGCCGTCGCGCCAAGGCGCCGACGCGCGCGCTCGGGCCGTCATCGCGGGCTCACTCGCGATCCGCGTCGCCGCCCACGTTCACACCGAGCCGTGCCATGCGGTAGCGCATCTGCCGCAGCGACAGGCCCAGGCTCGCACCGGCCGCGGTGCGGTTGAAGCGGTGGCGCTCCAAGGCGCGCGCGAGGATGTCGCGCTCCACGTGATCGAGGTGGCGCTCAAGGTTGCTCGGCAGCGGCTCCTCGACCGGCACCAGCGGCGCGAGCGCATGCACCGCCTGCAGCACATCGCCATGCGTGTTCTCGGTGATCAGATCGAGCTCTTGCGCGGCACTGTCGGTGAACACCGACTCGGGCAGCCCGAGATCGTAGACGTCGATCGTCTCGCCGCCCGAAAGCGCGACCGCGCGATGCAGCAGATTCTCGAGCTCGCGCACGTTGCCGGGGAACGGGTAGCGCTCCAAGTGCACGAGCGCGTCGCGCGTCAGGCGCGGCGGCGGCGACACGCCGGCGTCGTGCGCGATGCGTTCGAGCACGTGTTCGCTGATCGCGACCAGGTCTTCGAGTCGCTCGCGCAGCGGCGGCACCCGGATCTGGATCACGTTGAGGCGGTAGTACAAATCCTGGCGGAACTGGCCGGCATGCACCTCGGCCGCCAGGTCCTTGTGCGTGGCGCTGAGCAGGCGCACGTTGACCCGCACCTCGGCCACCGCACCCACCGGCCGCACCGAGCGCTCCTGGATCGCGCGCAGCAGCTTGGACTGCATCGGCAACGGCAGGTCGCCGATCTCGTCGAGGAACAGCGTGCCACCATTCGCCGCCTGGAAGAAACCTTCGCGGTCTTCCATCGCGCCGGTGAATGCGCCTTTGCGGTAGCCGAAGAACTCGGCCTCGAGCAGCTGCTCGGGGATCGCGCTGCAGTTGACCGCGATGAACGGCTGCCCGCTGCGCACGCTCACCTCATGGATGGCGCGTGCCACCAGTTCCTTGCCGGTGCCCGACTCGCCGTTCACCAGCACCGGCGCCATGCTGCGCGCCACCTTGTCGACCAGCGATCGCACTTGCTGCATCGCGACCGAATGGCCGGCCATGCGGTTCAGCGCCTGGCTTGCCGGTGCCGCCGGTGCGCGCGGGGCGGCAGCGGGGCGCGGCGCGGCGGTCGCCGACGCGCCGCTCTCCGAAGGCAGGCTCGCGGGGTCGATCGTCGGCGCAGCGGCCGCGCCAGCGCGCCCGAGGGCGGAGGCCACGACCGCACGGAACTGCTTCAGGTCGACCGGCTTGGTCAGGTAGTCGTAGGCGCCGGCCTTCAGCGCCTCGACCGCGTTCTCGGCCGAGCCGTACGCGGTGATCACGATCGTCTTCTCGCGCCGGCCGCTCTCTTCGAGCCAGCCCAGCACGTCCAGCCCACTGCCATCGGGCAGGCGCATGTCGGTGATGACGGCGCTGTAGGTGCGGTCCTTCAGATGCAGCAGCGCGTCCTGCACGGTGCCGGCGGTTTCGATGTCGTAACCCTCGCGCAGCAGCGTCAGCTCGTAGAGCGTGCGCAGGTCGGGTTCGTCGTCGACGACCAGCAGGCTGAAGTGCGAAGGATTGTTCATGGGGTCAGATGGTGCCGCACATCAAGCGGGCCCAGCGGCTTGCGCTGCATGTCGACGAAGAATTCGTTGCGTTGCGGCACCCCTTCGGCGCGCAGCCGGTAGTCGATGGTCGCACCGTAGCGCTCGCACAGCTCGCGACAAATATACAAGCCCAGCCCCGTGCCGCGGCTGCGGGTCGAGAAAAACGGCTCGAACAGGTAAGGCTCCACGTCGGGCAGGATCGGTGCGCCGTCGCTGGCCAGGCTCAGAAAGGCCTGCCCTTCGTGGCGCGAGTCGAGCCGCAACTGAATCGCGCCCGGCGTCCGGCCGGCGTGGCGCCAAGCGTTGTCGAGCAGGTTCACGAGCACGCGACGCAGGTGTTCGGCATCGAACAGCACGCCCAGCGGTTCGACGGGCAACTGCACCTGCAACACGCTTTGCTCGCCGAGCACGACACCGTTCGCGCGCACCCACTCGCTGCAGACCGAGGCGACTTGCGCAGTCGCGTCGATCACGCCGGCGTCGGGGACCGCGCCGGGCGCAACCTCCATCACGTCGTCGACGATGCGCTTCAGGCGCTCGACGTTGTCGCTGACCATGCGCATCAGCTGGCGCTGGGTCGGGTCGGTCGCATCTTCGGCGAGCAGCGCGTTGGCCTGCGAAATCGCCGCCAGCGGATTGCGGATCTCGTGCGCGATGCCGGCCGAAACCCGGCCCATCGCCGCGAGTTTCTCCTGCCGGCTGCGCGCCTGCATGTTGCGCACGTCTTCCAGGAACAGCACGCAGAACTGCTCGATCGCCTGCGGTTCGCGCTTGCGCGTGAAGCGCACGCGCGCGCGCAGCGTGCGCTGCTGGCCCAGCGAGCTGACCGAGCCAGGCTCGAACTGCAGCACCACGTCGCGCCCGGCCTCCGGCCACGACGCTTCGCCGAAGGCACGCTCCACGGTCTTGACCAGCGCATCCCAGGCCTGCACACCGCGCAGCTGGAATGGCGCGGGCCGGCACATGCCGCTGGGCGCGAGCAGCCGGCGCGCCGCCGGGTTCACCGCGCGGACCCGGCCGCCCCGGTCGACGACGAGCACGCCGTCCTGCATCTCCTCGATCACGAGGCGGTTCAGCTGGGCCTGCTGGCGCGCCAGTTCCAGGCTGCCACGCGCGGTCAGCTCCTCGCGCGCGAGCCGCCCGGCGAGTTCGCCGGCGAGCACGGTGATGACAAACAAGCCGGCGCCGGCCAGCGCAACTTGCGTGATCTGTACGGTGCCCCAAGCGACGGCCAGCAGGCCGAGCGTCACGGCCGCCGCGGTTCCCAGCGCCATCGTGCGCGTGGTCAGCACGCCCGCCATCAGCACCGGCAGCACCAGCAGCGCCACGTAGTTCAGGCTCGAGCCGGGGGCGAGCACGTGCAAGCCCATGAAGCACAGCAGGTCGACGCCGATCGTCGCCGCCCACCGCGCGCCGCGCAGGTGCGCCATCGAACGCGGCGTCGCGCGCCCGTAGCGGGGCAGGATCCACAGCCCGATCGCGAGCGTGGCGTAGACGACGCTGATCGCAATCACCGCAGCCGTCGGCCGCAGGCCGAACAGCCCACCGATGCCCAACGCGACCACCAGCGCCGCGCCCAGTGCCGCACGGGCCGCGACGAAAACCCGGTAAAGCCGTTCGAATGCCGTCTGACCCGATTCGGCGACGCTGGCCGCAGCGCGCGACATGAAACGCGAGTCGAGCCGGGAATCCTCCGATTCGAGCACGGGCTCGGCTTGCGTCTGATCGCCCGATTCCCCCGTGTTCGGGTACGGCGGCTGAGCAGGCACGGCAGACGCGTCGAACGGCCGCTCGTCATTCCGGACTTGCGTGTCGCCGTCGGCGCTGAACGCACCGAACCAGGACTCGTCGGCACCGTTCGCGCGACGCTGGCCGCGCCGATCTGCGAGTCGGCGTTCGGCCGCGCGGTCGCTGCTGCTCATGCGTCCGGATGCGCCCGCTCGAACGCCTGACGATGC
>JANXVK010000083.1 GCA_025351675.1 Rhizobacter sp. | reverse complement strand
GCAAGCTGACCGCGGGCATGCCGATGCCTCCGGGAATGAAATTCCCGTTCTAGGCCCAGAATGAAATTCCCTTTCTGAGCTCGAACGGAGCGTGGCCGAACCGTCAGTAGAGGCGCTCGTCGAGGCGCTGCGGCGCCTGCCGGGCGTCGGCGTCAAGTCGGCGCAGCGCATGGCTTTCCACCTGCTGCAGCACGACCGCGAAGGCGCGCAGCGCATCGCGTTCGCGCTGCAATCGGCGGTGGCGAACGTGCGCCACTGCGAGCGCTGCCACACTTTCACCGAGATGCCGGTCTGCAGCGTCTGCCTCGATGGCACGCGCGACGTGCGCCAGCTGTGCGTCGTCGAGACGCCGGCCGACCAGGCGGCGCTGGAGCGCACCGGCAGCTATCGCGGCCTGTACTTCGTGCTGATGGGGCGTCTCAGCCCGCTCGACGGCGTGGGCCCGGAGGCGATCGGCGCGCACGCGCTGATCGAACGCGCCGGCGATGGCCATACCGAGGAAGTGATCATCGCGACCAACTTCACCGCCGAGGGCGAAGCGACCGCGCACGTGCTCGCCGAGGCGTTGCGCGCACGCGGCCTGCGCGTGACGCGGCTGGCGCGTGGCGTGCCGATCGGCAGCGAGCTCGAGTACGTCGACCTGGGCACGATCGCCCACGCGCTCAGCGATCGGCGCTGAGAACCGGCACCCGAAGCCGACCGTCGGGTCGGTTCAGTTCCCCCCGACGCGCGACGGTCCCGCGGTGGCGAGCTTGCCGTTTGCCTTGCCCTTGCTCTTGACCTTGGTCGCGACGCGCACGCGCGTCGACGACGGGCCCGCCGGCCGCTTCGTCGCCGCGACGGCGACCGCCTTGGTCTTCGCCTTGCGCGCCGCCGAGGCCGTCACGACGCCCTTGCGCCCGCCGCCCTTGTGCGCCACGTACACGACCACCGTCTGCCCCGGCTTGAAGCTCGCGCCGGCGCTGGTGCGGTTCCATTCGGCGACCTGGCCCGGGCTGACGCGGTAGCGCTTGGCGACGCTGGCCACCGTCTCCTTGCGGCCGGCCTTCAGCGACATCTTGCGCAGAGGCGGCAGGTCGGGCGCGAGCGCCATCGTCGCGTTGTCGGCAACGGCGAGCGAGACGTCGGCCTGGCGGCGCTCGCCGCGCGGCACGAGCAGCGTCGAGCCGGCCTTCACCAGCATGCGCGGCGGAATGCGGTTGACCTCGCGCAGTTCTTCCTCACTCATGCCGACCGCTCTGGCGGCGTCGGCCGAGCGCATGGTCTTCGGCACGACCCAAGCCGTCCAGCTCGCGAGCGGGCCGCGGTGCAGCGGCAACTGGCGCACGAACTGATTCGCGTTGTCGTAAGGCAGCAGCACTTGTGGCGTGCCGGCGGCGAGGATCACCGGCTTGTTCATCTGCGGGTTCAGGTACTGGAATTCGTCCAGCGGCATCGCCGCCAGCTTGACGGCGACCGCCACGTCCATGTCGCGCTCGATCGGCACGCTCAGGAAGTACGGGTGGTTGCGCAGCGGCGGCAGCGTCAGACCGAAATCGGCCGGGCGCGCGATGATGTTCTTCACCGCCTGCAGCTTGGGCACGTAGTACTGCGTCTCGTTCGGCATCTTCAGCGACAGGTAATCGGTCGGCAGGCCGGCCTTCTGGTTCTTCGCGATCGCGCGCTGCACGCTGCCTTCACCCCAGTTGTAGGCGGCCAGCGCGAGGTGCCAGTCGCCGAACATCGCGTAGAGCCGTTGCAGGTAGTCGAGCGCGGCGCGAGTCGACTGCAGCACGTCTCGGCGGTCGTCGCGGAAGATGTTCTGCTTCAGCGAGAAGTCCTTGCCGGTGGCTGCCATGAACTGCCACATGCCCGAGGCGCGGGCGCTCGAGATCGCCTGCGGATTGAACGCGCTCTCGATGAACGGCAGCAGCGCCAGTTCGGTCGGCATGCGGCGGCGTTCGAGCTCTTCGACGATGTGGAACAGGTAACGCCCGCCGCGTTCGGTCATGCGCTGGACGTAGTCGGGCCGGGTCGCGTACCACTGCTCGCGATTGCGCACGAGGTCGGTGTCGAGATCGGGCATCGTGAAGCCTCGGCGCACCCGTATCCAGAGGTCGGTTTGCGCGGTGCGGTCGTCGAGGTCGAGCCTGACCTCCGGGCGCAGCGGGTCGACCGGAACCGGCGCGATCGCGACTTCGGGCTCGGGCAGCGCTGCTGCGCTGGCCGCAGCCTGCGGCGCGCCGACTGGCGCAGCCGTGGCCGGCGCGGGTGCGGTGGGCGCGGTGGGTGCGCCATGTCCGGCTCCGGGGGGCGTCACGCATCCGGCGAGCAGCAACAGCGGCAAGGTCAGCGATAGCAGCAGGGCGCGGGTGGACGGGATGCGGCCCAACCGGCCGTGCGTGAATGACATCATCGAAAATCGTTCTTCCATTGTCGAAGGGCGGCGGGCGCCGCCACAGGTTCGTCGGCAGCAGCGCAATGGCGGGTCACTAGAATCGCCGCCAGCACCACTTGTTGCGCATCGAGCGCGGCGATCACTGGCGCAGACTCATGCGGATCGAGGACACGGCCGGGTCACCATTGCGGCGCATTCGGACGCAGTCGTCGGCGCAGTTGCAAATGAAGGCAGGCAGGGCAATCAGGTTCATGGCGGAGCGCGCGATTATAGGTTTGACCGATTGGCTGAAGACCCCTGCAGGTGCTTACGTCCTGCAATGGGAGCAGGCCCATCTCGACACGGCCGTCGCCGATCTGTTCGGCTTTCACGCGCTGCAGCTCGGCCTGCCCGAGCTGGAGGCCTTGCGGGCCAACAGGATGCCGCATCGCTGGGTCGCGACCGAGCATGATGCGACGGCTCCCGCAGCGGCCTCGGCACCTGAAACCGACCCTCAACCTTTACACGGTGAAGTTCGCAAGCCGCAGCGCATCGCGATTGCGTTGCGCTGCGATTTCGACGCCCTGCCGTTCGATAGCAACAGCCTCGACCTGGTGGTGCTCCCGCATGCGCTCGAGCTCGCGCGCGATCCGCATCTCGCGCTGCGCGAGGTCGAGCGCGTGCTCGTGCCCGAAGGCCGCATCGTGGTCGTCGGCTTCAACCCGACCAGCCTGTGGGGCCTGCGCCAGTTTCTCGGGCGTTGGCGCACGCGCCTCGCGCCGGGCTCGCAGCGCCCGCTGTTCATGCCGAACGCCGGCGAGTTTCTCGGCTACCGGCGCCTGCGTGACTGGTTGCGGCTGCTCAGCTTCGAGGTCGAGGACGGCCGCTTCGGCTGCTACCGGCTGCCGGTCGCGTCGATGAGGTGGCTGTCGCGTTTTGCGTGGATGGAGCGCGTCGGCGACCGCTGGTGGCCGGTGTTCGGCGCGGTCTACTTCGTGGTCGCGGTCAAGCGCGTGCGCGGCATGCGGCTGGTCGGCATGGTGCGTGCGCAGCACGCCGCGCCGAAGGCCGCGCCCGCGCCGGTGGTCGCGACCCACCACAATCACGATTTGCA
>JANXVK010000088.1 GCA_025351675.1 Rhizobacter sp. | reverse complement strand
GATCCAGATGCCGATCAGCGGCAGGTTCAGGATCACCAGCATCGCGTTGCCGACCCACATCGAGGCAATCAGACCCCAGAACAGCTGCGGGTTGCTGGT
Organism: Rhizobacter sp.; assembly: GCA_025351675.1. Lineage (GTDB taxonomy): Bacteria > Pseudomonadota > Gammaproteobacteria > Burkholderiales > Burkholderiaceae_C > LMDS01. Next base: position 6,837 of record JANXVK010000088.1, on the reverse strand, counting down.
CATCACCTGCGGGCCGGGCTGGATGCCCTTGATCGTCATCGCACCGACCATCAGCGCCATCACCGCGTTGGGCGGGATGCCCAGCGTCAACATCGGGATGAACGAGGTCTGCGCGCCAGCGTTGTTGGCCGACTCGGGACCGGCGACGCCGCGGATGTTGCCCTTGCCGAACGGCACCTCCCCGGGGCTCATCTTCATCTTCTTCTCGACCGTGTAGGCCGCGAACGAGGCCAACAACGCGCCGCCGCCAGGCAGCACACCGAGGATCGAGCCGAGCGCGGTGCCACGGATCACGGCCGGCCAGGCGTCGTGGAAGTCCTGTTTGGTCGGCCAAAGGCCTTTCACGTCTTTCGTGAAGACCTCGCGGTGCTCGGCCGGCATGCCCAAGTTGGAGATGATCTCGCCAAAGCCGAACACGCCCATCGCGATCACGACGAAGCCGATGCCGTCGGTGAGTTCGGGGATGTCGAAGCTGTAGCGTGCCGTGCCCGAGATCACGTCGGTGTTGATCTGCGCCAGCAGCAGGCCGAGGATGATCATCGAGATCGCCTTGATCAGCGAGCCCGAGGCCAGCACGACCGCGCCGATCAGGCCCAGCACCATCAGCGAGAAGAACTCAGCCGGGCCGAATTTGAACGCGAGTTCGGTCAGCGGCGGCGCGAACGCGGCGATCACGATCGTGCCGACGCAGCCGGCGAAGAACGAGCCCAGGCCGGCGGCGGCGAGCGCCGAACCGGCACGGCCCTTGCGCGCCATCGCGTAGCCGTCGATCGCGGTGACGACCGACGAGGATTCGCCCGGCACGTTGATCAGGATCGCGGTGGTCGAGCCACCGTACTGCGCGCCGTAGTAGATGCCGGCCAGCATGATCAGCGCCGGCGTGGCGTCGAGCGCATAGATCGACGGCAGCAGCATTGCGATCGTCGCGACCGGCCCCAGGCCCGGCAGCACGCCGATCAGCGTGCCAAGCACGCTGCCGAAGAACGCGTACAGCAGGTTCTGTGCCGTGAAGGCGACGCCGAAGCCGAGCGCCAGATTATTGAGCAGGTCCATGGAAATGTTCTCGTTGTCGCTTGCTTGGCTCGGCTCAGCCGCCCATGAAGGCGGGCTTCAGGGGAATCGTCAGGTTCAGGCCCCAGATGAAGATGACCCACGAACCGATCGTCAACACCACCGCGGTCGCGATCACACCCTTCCAGCTGAACTCGTCACCCGCGAAACTGACCATCACGATCAGCAGCGGAATGGTCACAAACATGCCCAAGCGTGGCAGCGCGAGGCCGAACACCGTGATCGACGCGACAATCACGAGCAGCGGCCGCCAGGCGATGTCGCCGATCGGGTCACCGCCCTCGGTCTCGATCGTCAGCGACTTGAACAGCACGATCGCGCCGAGGATCGCCATCAGCACCGACAGGATCAGCGGGAAATAACCCGCACCCGGCTTGGCCGAACTGCCCATCGAATAGTTGGTCGCGCCGACCGCGAAAATCACGCCGACGACGATGAACATCAATCCGGAAAAAAAATCTCGTTGACTCTTGATCTTCACAAGCAAACTCCGACTCTGCGTAGCCGCGGATTCTAGGCAAAACCCTGCCCACAACCGGGTCTGGTTTACGCCTATCGCGCTCGCATGCGGATGGTGCACCGCTGCCGGGCTTCAGCTCTCCCACGCCGGTGTCGCGCGCAGCACCTCGTCGAGCGTGGTCAGCCCTTCGGCGACCTTCATCGCCCCGGCCAGGCGCAGCGGGCGCAAGCCGTCGGCGATCGACTGGCGGCGCAGCTTGGCCGCATCGGTGACCGGGTGGATCGCGTTGCGTGCCGCCTCGGTCACGGTCAGCAGTTCATAGAGACCCGCGCGGCCCCGGTAGCCGGTCATGCGGCATTCGATGCAACCGACCGGCTTGTACGGCTTGACGGCGCCGTTGAGCCGCCAGGGCTTGACGATCTCGTCGAGCTTCTCGCGCGTCACGCCGTCGTCGGGCTGCTTGCAGTTCGGGCACAGCGTGCGCACCAGACGCTGCGCGAGCACGCCGATCACGGTCGAGCCGATCAGGTAGGCCGGCACGCCGAGGTCGATCAGGCGTGTGACGGCCGAGGCGGCGTCGTTGGTGTGCAGCGTGCTGAACACGAGGTGACCGGTGAGCGCCGCCTGGATCGCCATCTCGGCGGTCTCGAGGTCGCGGATTTCGCCGACCATGATGATGTCCGGATCCTGCCGCATCAGCGCGCGCAAGCCTTCGGCGAAATTCAGGTCGATCGCCGGTTGCACCTGGGTCTGGTTCAGCGCCGGCTGGATCATCTCGATCGGGTCTTCGATCGTGCAGACGTTGACCTCGTCGGTGGCGAGCCGCCGCAAGGTCGAGTAAAGCGTGGTCGTCTTGCCCGAGCCCGTCGGCCCGGTCAGCAGGATGATGCCGTGCGGTTGCGTGACGAGCGTTTCCCAGCGCTTGCCGTCGTGCGCGCCGAAGCCGAGCGCGTCGATCGACTTGACGGTGGTGTCGGGATCGAAGATGCGCATCACCATCTTTTCGCCGAACGCGGTCGGCAAGGTCGACAGCCGCATCTCGACTTCGTCGCCGTTCGGGTTGCGGGTCTTGATGCGGCCGTCGAGCGGGCGGCGCTTCTCGACCACGTCCATGCGGCCGAGCAGCTTGACGCGCGCGATCATCGCGTTCATCACGCCGGGTGGCAGCTGATAGACCGTGTGCATCACGCCGTCGATGCGGAAGCGGATCACGCTGCGCTCGCGGCGCGGCTCGAGGTGGATGTCGGAGGCGCGCTGATCGAACGCGTATTGCCAGAGCCAGTCGACCACCTGCACGACGCCTTGGTCGTTGGCATCGAGCTGCTTGGTCGTCTTGCCGAGCTCGACGAGTTGCTCGAAGCTCGCCAGCGCCGACGTCTCGCCGGTCTTGATTGCGTTGCGCACCGAGCGCGACAGCGTGTAGAACTCGGTCGTGTAGCGCGCCAGATCGGGCGGGCTTGCGACCACGAGCTTCACGGCCTTGCGGGCGTGGGCCTCGATCTCGGGCACCCAACTGATGTCCAGTGGTTCGCAGGTCGCGATCGTGACCTCGTTCAGGCCGACCGTCAGCGGCAGCGCGCGGCGCCGCTCGGCATAGGTGATCGACATGATCTCGGCGACCCGGCCGACATCGACGCGCAGCGGGTCGATGCGCAGGTACGGCAGGCCGACGCGGCCGGCGAGCCACTCGGTCAGCATCTCGACATCGAGCGGCTTGGTCGTGCCGTTGCGCACCAGGTTGACGCTCGCGATGCGCACCAGCGGGTGCTGCGCGCTCTGCCCGCCGGCGAAGCGGCGCGCGGTCTGGTCGGCGTCTTCAAGTGTGATCAGCCCGTCATCGCGCAGCCACTGGATCAGCGCGCGCCACTCCAGCTTCCCGGCGTTGGCGACGAGCGGGGCGGCGGGCTTGGTGATGGCTGCTTTCATGCGCTCGGGTCTCGGGGTTCGGCGGTGGAAGATGAAGCCACAGAAAGCGCCAGCGGCCGGATCATGCGAAGCCATTTTTTCGCCGGCAGCTTGAACCGGCGCTCGATGTTATCCGCGCGCGCCGCCAAGGTGGCGCGATCGGGCATCGCGCTGTGCTTGAGCGCAACGACGACGGTGTTGCCCTCTTTGGTCGGTCGCAGGCTCCAGACCTGCGCTTCGCCGAAGGCCGCCGCGACGCGCGACGCGCTGCGCTCGAAGCTCGCGTCGCGGCCGAACAGGTTGACGCTCATCACGCCGCCGTCGGCGAGCACGCGGTGGCAGTCGCGGTAGAAGTCTTCGCTGTCGAGCACCGGGCTTGCCGCGTCGTGGTCGTAGAGGTCGACGCACAGCGCTTGGGCCGATTCGATGCGCGATGCGTCGGCAACGAAGTCGGAGGCGTTCATCTCCAGCACGCTGAAGCGCGGCGAATCGGCCGGCAGGTGAAACCACAGCCGGCAGGCGTCGATCACGCTCGGGTTCAACTCGACCGCCGTGCAGCGCATCCGCAGGGTCGAATGGCAGAAGCGCGTGATCGCGGCGGCGCCGAGCCCGAGCTGCACCGCATGGCCGTGGCTGAGCTCCTCGGCCGGCCGCAGCAGCATCCAGACCATCATGCGCTGGATGTATTCGAGCTCCAGCGCGAGCGACTTGCGGATGCGCATCGCGCCTTGCACCCACGGTGTGCCCAGATGCAGGTAACGCACACCGTCGGCCTCGGAGATGGTCGCCGGCGCGAGTTCGGGTCCGTCGTTCTTCTTGCGGGCGTTCATTGGGTGACCTTCGTGCTGCGCACTGCGATATTCGCACTTGGGGCGGCCCGTCGCGCTCATGCCAGTCCGTGTTCTTCAAAGACCGCGCGCCACGCCGCCAGCTTGCGCTCGAAACGCCAACTCGCGTTCGCCGGGCTGGTCGACGGCAGCCGGTGCACCGGCAGGCCGAGCGCGCCAGTGTGGCGCATCGCGCGGGCCGATTCGCCGCCGTTGTGCCCAATCGCCTCCAGCTTCGGCGCGCGTTGCTTCAGGCTCGCCAAGTCATTGAAGCGGGCGTTCTCGATCGCGCTGTCGAGGCTGCCTTCGCGCTCGCAGTTGGCATAGACGTCCCAGAGGCCCACGCCATGGGCGCGCGCCGCGTCGAGCCGCTGCACATAGGTGGCCGACTTCAGATCGACGTTCCAGAGCGCCGAAAGAATCGCCCAGAAGTGATTGCGCGGGTGACCGTAGTACTGCTGCGCCTGCAGCGACGCCACGCCGGGAAAACTGCCGAGCACGATCAGCCGCGTGTTCGCATCGACAACCGGCGCGAGGCCCTCGAGCGGCACGCTCACGCCAGCCCCGGCAAGGCCGCGCGCACGTTCGCCGATGTGATTTCGGCAAGCGCCGGTAACGACAGGCCGCGCAACCCGGCCAAGGTCTGCGCGATGCGCGGCAGCTCGGCGGGCTCGTTGCGCGAGCTCGCGCCGGCGGCGCGTTCCGCAGCCGTGCGGTAGAGCCAGTGCGGCGGGATGTCGGGTGCGTCGGTCTCGAGCACGATCGCCTCGATCGGCAGCGTCTGCGCCAGCCGGCGGATCTGCAGCGCGCGGTCGAAAGTCATCGCGCCGCCAAAGCCGAGCTTGAAACCGAGGCCGATGAAGGCCTGCGCCTGCTGCTCGCTGCCGTTGAACGCATGCGCGATGCCGCCGCGCACGCGCGTGGCACGCAGGTGCTTGAGCAAGGTGTCGGCCGACTTGCGCACATGCACGATCACCGGCAGGTCAAACTGGCGCGCGAGCTTCAGTTGCGCAGCGTAGAAACGTTCCTGGCGCACCGGGTCGAGGCCCGCGACGAAGTGATCGAGGCCAATCTCGCCGACCGCCACCAGCCGCGGGTCGCCGCGGTGTTCGGCCAGCGCATCGTGCAGATGACGCAGGTCATCGTCGAGAGAGCGATCCACGCACAGCGGGTGGATACCGAGCGCGTAAGCAAGACCGTGTTGGTGCGCGAGCTGTTGCACGGTCTCGAAGTTGCCCCGCTCGACCGCCGGGATCACGATCTGCGTCACGCCGCTGACGCGGGCGCGTACGACTGCCGCGTCGCGGTCGGCGTTGAATTCGGGCGCGTCGAGATGGCAATGGCTGTCGATCCACATGGTGGCGATGATGCACCGGCAGCAGCGATCACGAACCAGAGCGCCCGGCGCTGTGACAGGTCTTGCGCCGCGTGCTACCGTAGCACTGCGGCCGGCAGGACCTGCTTCTTGCAAGCGCCACGCAGGGGATCGGGTCGAACGCAAGCACTCGGGATCCAGACGATGAAAAAGGCACCGCTCTACAGCCGCTCACGCCAGTCCGCCCGGCCCGCAGATGGCACCGCGCCGGCCGCTGCCGCCACATCAGGCGACGGGCCCGCCGCATCGCTCGCCCCTGCCACGCGGCGCTCCCGCTTCAAGGCCATGCTGGGGCGTCACGAGCGTCAACTGTGGGCCAGCGCCGTGTTGATGCTGCTCGTCGCCGGCCTCGCGCTGAACACGTCGATGGCACCGAAAACGCCGGCGTTGACGATGGCGCAAATCGACCAAGCGATCCGCAAGTCGATCGAGGAGAAGCCGCTGGCCTCGCCGGTCTCGGCCGCCTATGACGCGATCCTGCCCTCGGTGGTGCGCGTAGTCGGCCTGATGACCGAAGGCGACGATGGCAGCGACCGCGATGACGCCAAGGAGCCACCGAAGGAGGAGAAACACGCCAAGGCCGGGGCGAAAGACGACAAAAGGGACAACAAGGACGCCGCCAAGGCGCGCTCGCCGGTCGAGCGCGGCGTCGGCACCGGCGTCGTGATCATCGACAACGGCACGATCCTGACGAATCTGCATGTGATCCAAGGCGCCAAGCGCATCAAGGTCACGTTCATGGACGGCAGCGAATCGGATGCCGTAGTCATCAGCACCCAGCCCCACAACGATCTCGCGGTGCTGCGCGCAAAAACCATCCCCGACGATCTTGCGCCCGCCACTCTGCGCAGCACCGCCGACCTCGCGCCGGGCGACCAAGTGCTGGCGGTGGGCTTCCCGTTCGGCATCGGACCGTCGGCGTCGTCGGGCATCGTCTCGGGGCTGAAGCGCGAGTTCCGCTCGCCGGAAGGCAAGCAGACGATGACGAACCTGATCCAGTTCGACGCCGCCGCGAACCCCGGCAATTCAGGCGGGCCGCTGGTGACGATGGACGGCCAGGTCGTGGGCATCGTCACCGCGATCCTGAACCCCTCTTCGCAGCGCACCTTCATCGGCATCGGCTTCGCCGTACCGATCGAGAACGCCGCCGCGGCGGTTGGCATGCCGCCGTTCTGATCTCTTCACGAAAGTCCCTCGCA
>JANXVK010000033.1 GCA_025351675.1 Rhizobacter sp. | reverse complement strand
AGAAGGGCTGGGACTTCCCGAAGCACATCGCCGGCCGGGCTTACGGCGTCGTCGTGCACGGCGACGTGGCCGGCGTGGAAGCGCATCGCCGCAATCTCACCGACTGGCTCGACTGGATGGGTTTGATTCCGGCCGGCGCGGCCGCCTCGCTCGACCGCTACATCGGGTACTACGAGCCCTACTACAACAGCCACGACGCGCTCGACAAGGATCACGCGGTGCAGGAGGAAGCGCGCAACGTCGCGCGCGCGGTCGTTGCGGCGGTGAAGGAATTGCGCGCCGGGCGGCTCACGCAGCCCGACAGGAAGATCAAGTGGCCGCGGCCGAAGTGACGTCGGCAGGTCGCGTGTTCAAACGCGTCAGCAACCATCGAAAGGAAACACCATGATCGAGAAGACGGGCAGCGTGCATTGGCAAGGCGCGGGCAAAAAGGGCGTCGGCAAGATCAGCACCGAGACCGGCGCGCTGAAGGCGTATCCGTACGGCTTCGCGAGCCGCTTCGAGGGCGACGTGAAAGGCACGAACCCCGAAGAGATCCTCGGCGCTGCACACGCCGCCTGCTTCACGATGGCGTTCTCGTTCGCCTGCGACAAGGCCGGCATCGCCACGAGTGCGATCGACACCAAGGCTGCGGTGCGCCTGGCCAAACAGGGCGAAGGCTTCGCGATCGACCGCATCGCGCTGACGATGGAGGCCACGGTGCCGGGCATCGACGACGCGAAGTTCCAAGAGATCGCGGCCGCCGCGAAGCGCGATTGCCCGCTGTCGAAGGCGCTCGCGAGCGTGCCCGAGATCACGCTGCAGGCGACGTTGAAGAATCAGGAATGAACCAGGAAGTAACCAAGAGGGAAGCGATGACGACGACCTAAGCCGAACGCCGCGCGCTGCTCGGGCGCACGATCCGCTGGCGCTTCAGCGATGGGCCGGTCTCGGGCCAGACCTTCGAACACACCTTCGGCACCGACGGCAGCGTGGTCTGGCGCAGCGTCGACGGCAAGGAGCCGACGAAGCTGAACCACGAGAAGTTCAGCGCGGTCGCGCCGATCAGCGATGACGTGGTCGTGGTCTCATACCTCTCGGCGGGTGGCTACACGCTGACGGTGGCGCTGAATCTCAAGACGTTTCAGATGGCCGCCTTTGCCTCCGGCCACGACACTTGGGTGCAGCAGAAGGGCACATTCGAGCTGCTGCCCGAGCCGGCCTGACTTGAAATGATGGCCGCTTGGCCCAAAATGCCGGGTTTCCCGGCGGCACGGTGCCGCCGCGGGCAGCACCGGCGAACAAGATCATGGACAAGCAAACGCTCTCATTTCAGGCCGAGGTCAAGCAGATCCTGCACCTCGTCACGCACTCGCTCTACTCGAACAAGGAAATCTTCCTGCGCGAGCTGGTCTCCAACGCATCCGACGCCTGCGACAAGCTGCGCTTCGAGGCGCTGAACGACACGGCGCTGCTCGAAGACGCGCCGACCCTCGACGTGCGCGTCGCCGTCGATGCCGAAGCGAAGACGATCACGATCACCGACAACGGCATCGGGCTGACGGCGGATGAAGCGGTCGCGAACCTCGGCACGATCGCCAAGAGCGGCACGCGCGAGTTCATGTCGGCGCTCGAAGGCGACCAGAAGAAGGACGCGCAGCTGATCGGCCAGTTCGGCGTCGGCTTCTACAGCGGCTTCATCGTCGCCGACTGCATTGTCGTTGAGTCGCGCCGCGCCGGCGTGCCGGTCGAGCACGGCGTGCGCTGGAGCTCGGAAGGCAGCGGCGATTTCGAGGTCGAGACGATCAGGCGCGCGGCGCGCGGCACCAGCGTCACGCTGCACCTGCGCGAAGGCGAAGAGGAGTTCCTGAGCGGCTGGAAGCTGAAGTCGATCATCGGCAAGTATTCCGACCACATCTCGCTGCCGATCCTGATGCAGAAGGAAGAGTGGGACGTCGAAGCCGGCAAGCAGGTCACGAAGGACGAATGGGCGCCGGTCAACAAGGCCGCCGCGCTCTGGACGCGCAGCAAGAGCGACATCACGCCCGAGCAGTACGACGAGTTCTACAAGCAGATTAGCTATGACACCGAGGCGCCGCTGGCCTACACGCACAACCGCGTCGAGGGCCGCAGCGAGTACACGCAGTTGCTGTACGTGCCGGCCAAGGCGCCGTTCGACCTGTGGAATCGCGACAAGCGCGGCGGCGTGAAACTGTACGTGAAGCGCGTCTTCATCATGGACGACGCCGAGGCGCTGATGCCGGTGTACCTGCGCTTCGTCAAGGGCGTGATCGACAGTGCCGACCTGCCGCTGAACGTGAGCCGCGAGCTGCTGCAGGAGAGCCGCGACGTGAAGGCGATCCGCGAAGGCTCGACCAAGCGCATTTTGTCGATGCTGGAAAACCTGGCCGACAACG
>JANXVK010000030.1 GCA_025351675.1 Rhizobacter sp. | reverse complement strand
GCCGAGCGCCTTGCGCAGCACCGACTTGACGTACTCGTCCGTGTCGGCGACCAGCATGCTCTGGTCCGCGGCCGTGCTGTTGAACAGCGCCAGCACGCCGTCGACACGATCGCGCGAGATCGACTTCATCTTCTGGATCGTCTCGCCCAGCCCCTGCACCTCTTTCGGCGTCAGGTGCTTGAAGACGCCGGCGGCTTCTTCTTCGCCGAGCGACATCAGCAGGATCGCTGCGTTCTCGAGACCGGTGTCGTCCACGTGGGGTTCCCTGGTGTTCTTTTTGTGGGTGGAGGCGATCAGGCCTTGGCGCCGACGGCTTCGCCGCGCGCTTCGCCACTCACCCAACCGCGCACGATGCCCGCCACGGCGGCCGGGTTCTCCTTCGCGAGCGCCTTGGCCTGCGCGAGGTGCTGGGCACTCTTCGGCGCCGGCAGCGCCGGCAGTACCTGTTCGTCGTCGACGACGGCCGTCAGCCTCGCGCCCGGCGCGCCCGGCGGTCGCGGCGCGAGTGCAGCCTTCAGGGCCGGGCGCACGAGGCCGAAGAACACCAGCATGCCGAGCAGCGCGAGGCCGGCCGGCACCGCGAGGCTGCGCAGCGTGTCGATCACGTCGGGGTTCTTCCACAACGGGATCTCGACGGTGTTCACCGGCTCGACCTTGAACGGCGCGTTGATCACCTTGACCGAGTCGCCGCGCTCCTGCTTGAAGCCGATGCTCTCGCGCACCAGCGCGGTCAGCTTCTCGAGCTCTTCGTTTGAGAGCGGCACCTGGGTCGTCTTGCCCTTCGCGTCGGTCACCGAACGGTTGTTGACGACCACGGCCGCGTTCAGCCGCTTGACGTTACCGCTGGCATTGCGCGTGACGCGCACGGTCTTGTCGACTTCGTAGTTCGTGGTCGCATCGCGGCGGCCGCTGGCGCCTGCGGTGGCGGAGCCGCCCTGCGCGGTCTGCAGCGGCTGCGAGGTGCCGGTCAGCGGTGCGGTCGCGGCGACCGGCGGCTGATTCGAGGCCGCGCCCGGCACACCGCTCGGCTGCGCGCCGGCGCCGCCGGGCTGCTCCGAGACCTGCTGGCTGCGGATCGAGATCTTCGCTTCGCTGCCCTGGTTCGGCCTGAATTCTTCCGAGGTGGCTTCGGTCTGCGAGAAGTCGATGTCGGCGGCCACGGTCGCGCGCAGGTTGTCGCGGCCGACGATGGGCTCCAGCAGTTCGAGGATGCGCTTCGAGTAGCCGCTCTCGATCTGGTTCACGTACTGCAGTTGCTGCGCGTCGAGGCCTGCGGCGGGTTTGCCGTCGCCGCTGGCGGTCAGCAGCGCGCCGGTCTGATCGAGCACGCTGACGGCCTTCGGGTCGAGCTCGGGCACGCTGCTGGAGACCAGGTGCACGATGCCGGCGACTTGCGCGCGGTCGAGCGTGCGGCCGGCGTGCAACGTGAGCAGCACCGAGGCGCTGGGCTTTTGCTGCTCGCGGAAGAAGCCGTTCTGGTTCGGCAGCGCGAGGTGGACGCGGGCGTTGCTGACCGCAGCCATCGAGGTGATCGAGCGGGTGAGTTCGCCCTCGAGCCCGCGCTGCGCGGTCAGGCGCTCCTGAAACTGGGTCTGGCCGAAGCGCGCGCTGTCCATCAGTTCGTAACCCGAGACCGAGCCCTTCGGCAGGCCGGCGGTCGCGAGTTTCAGGCGCAGGTCGTGGACCTGCAGCGCCGGCACGAGAATCGCCGCGCCGCCTTCGCTCATGCGGTAGGGCACGTTCATCTGCGAGAGCTGGGCGATCACCGCGCCACCGTCCTTGTCAGACAGGTTCGCGTACAGCACCTTGAAGTCGCCCTTACTGCTCCACAGGGTCATCGCCAGCACCACGCCGGCGAGTGCGGCGACGCCGAGCGCCATGCTGAGTTTGCTGCGCATCGGCATCGCGGCCATGCGGCCGGCGAAGCTCGCCGGTTCGACGAGCCGTAGAGCGGGGTGGGTGGCGACTGCGTCGTTCATGGGTCGTCGGGTTCCGTTCCAGGGCGGCAGTGCCCCGGTTGAAAGCGATTGTTCGGGAACTTGAGGCATCGAAAGCGGCGAACAGCCGGACAAAGCCGCCTCAGTTCCCGTCTTGGCGGCAGGGGCACCTGCTTACGATCACGCCATCCCCAATCACGGGAGTCCGCCTCATGAACGTCACCCTCAAACCCTTCGATTTCGCCCAGGCCGTCGCTCGCGCAGGCTTGGCCACGAACGGCCAGCCGCTGCCGAAAAGCGGGGCCGTGGAAGGGGTCGGTTTTCAGCAGGCGCTGACGCAGGCGCTCGGCGCCGTGAGCAAGTCGCAGCTGGATGCCGGCGCGATGCAGCGCGAGGTGCAGATGGACAACCCGACCGTCAGCCTCGAGCAGACCATGGTCGCGATGCAGAAGGCGCAAATCGGGTTCCAGGCGACCTTGCAGGTGCGCAACAAGATGGTGCAGGCGTACTCCGACATCATGTCGATGCAGGTGTAGCAAGGCCTTTCGATTTCAGGTTCACCGGTGCCTGCTAGCATCCGCGCCGTGCGCCGCTTTCTCGCCATCGTCCTGCTCGTTTTCATGCCGCTCCAGTTCAGCTGGGCGGAGGTCGAGACATATTGCGCGCTCGAGGCGCAAGCGCAGGTCGAACACTTTGGCTACCACGAGCACCTGCAACAGGTTGTCGACGCGGTCGATACCGCCGATACCGCCGATGTGGCCGACACTTCGACGGCGGCGGCAGCCACGTCCGACACCGATTGCAGCCATTGCCACTGTCACTGCCCCGCGATGCTCGGCGATGCCGCCGGTGCCCATCAAAAGCCGTCGAACGCACGCCCGAGTGCCGCACTCGACGCAGCAGGCCGCGCGCACGCGTCGGCCCGCCCCGAACGCCCCCAGTGGCTGCGCCTCGCCTGATCGGCGAGGCGGGTTGGTTCGTTTCCTGACACCCGTTCGCGCCTGACCGCGCGCCGTCGCTGACGGCGCCGAGGCGCGGCGCGACATTGCTGTCGCCGCTTGCCGGTCTCCCGTGGGTTGCCTTGTCAACGCTGGAGCATCGGATGCACCGAAGAACCCGAACCGCGCGCTGGTCGCAGCGCGCTGCCGCGATCGCGGCACTCACTGGCTGTGCGCTCACCGCACAGGCCCAATCCGCGCTGCCCGGCGCTGACTCGATCACGCTGAAGCAGGCGTTCGACGCGGCGTGGGCGCGCCAGCCCGAAGCGCTGGCGCTGCCCACGCGGCGCGCCGCCGCGCGTGCGCAACAGCGGGCGGCGAGCGCCTGGACACCCGAGCCCGCCGCGGTCGAACTCTCGACCAAGACCGACCGCCTGAACCGCAACCAAGGCGTGCGCGAACTCGAGGTCGGCATCGCGGTGCCGATCTGGCTGCCTGGCGAACGCTCGCGCAGCAGCGCGCTGGCCGACGCGGAAGAACAGGCGGTCGAGAGCCGCGCGAGCGCCGCGCAGCTGCGCGTTTCGGCCGCCGTGCGCGAGGCCTGGTGGCAGTGGCAACGCGCCCGCGCCGAGGCCGATGCGGCCCGCGATCAGCTCGGCAACGCGCAGCGCATCGCCGCCGACGTGGCCCGGCGTCTGAAGGCCGGTGACCTCGCTCGCGCCGATCAGCACCAGGCCGACGGCGCGGTCGCGACCGCCGAGGCCGCGCACGTCCATGCGCAGGCCGCGGTCTCGGCGAGCTCGCAGCAGTTGCGCGCCGGCACCGGCCTCGCACTCGCCGTGTTGGCCGATGCGCGCGCCGCCGCCGAACCCGAGCCGGCCGGGTCGCCGGCCGAGGTCGACGCGCACGCCGCGCTGCTCGACCTGAAGGACCGCGCCAGCGTGGCCGAGCGCAGCGCCGCGCTGACGGCGAGCCGAGCGCGCGCGAACCCCGAGCTGACCTTGGCGGTCACGCGCGATCGGGGCGGGTTCGGCGAGAGCGAGCGGCAGACGCTGACGCTGGGCCTGCGCATCCCGTTCGGCGGCGGGGCCCGCCACGAGGCGCGTCACGCCGGCGCGCAGGCCGACGCGGTCGAGGCGCAGACGCTGCTGGCACTGGAGCGCGATCGCCTGCTCGGCGGGCGCGAGTCGGCCCGCGCGCGGGTCGACGCGGCGCGCGCGCAGCTCGCGGCGGCCGACCGGCGCCTGCAGCTTGCACGCGAGTCGCGCGGCTTCTTCGACAAGTCGTTCCGGCTCGGCGAGACCGACCTGCCGACGCGACTGCGCATCGAACTCGAAGCGACCGACGCGGAGCGCCAGGCCGCGCGCAGTCGCATCGAACTGGCGGCGGCGATCTCGGCGTGGCGGCAGGCGCTCGGCCTGATCCCGCAATGACGTGCGTTCGCCAGCGTCATCAAACGCCTCACGGAACCCCTCGAAACACATCACCCATGAACCTCAAGCACTTTCTGGCGGCGCTGCAACTCGCAGCCGCCGTCATCGTCGCCGGCCCCGCGCGCGCCAGCGAGGGCCACGACCACGGCGCTGCGCCAACGGCGACTGGCAGCGCGCTGCCCCGTTTCACCGCCGTTTCGGAGACCTTCGAGCTCGTCGGTGTGCTCAACGGCACGCAGCTGAGCCTGTACCTCGACCGCTTCGCCGACAACGCGCCGGTCAAGGGCGCGACGCTCGAACTCGAGATCGGCGGCACGAAGGTCGCGGTCGAGCCGCGTGGCGAGGGCGAGTTCGCGGCCACGCTGGCCGCTGCGCCGAAGCCCGGCGTGACACCGGTCACCGCGACCATCGCGGTCGGCGACGAAAACGACCTGCTCGCCGGCGACCTCGATGTGCACGCTGCAACGCATGCCGACGGCGCCGCACATCGGCACAGCTGGAAGGAGTGGATCACGTGGGGTGTCGGTGGTCTGCTCGCGCTGGTGCTGCTGGCGTGGGCCGCCCGCCAGGTGCTGGCGACGCGCGCCGTTCGTGCCGGAGGAGCGGCGTGAAGCCCGCCACCCGTCTTGCGAGCCTCGCGCTCGTGCTCTCGCTGTCGAGCTTCACGGCCCTTGCCGGCGACGGCCACGACCACGCCGGCAGTGGCGCCGCGCCGAGCGCCAGCGGCCCGCAGCGCCAGCCCGACGGCAGCGTTTTCCTGCCCAAGCCGGCGCAGCGCCAGCTCGCGGTGCGCACGATCGTCGCGGTCGCGGCCGACCTGCCGCGCACCGTCGAACTCAACGCGCGCGTGCTGATGGACCCGAACGCCGGCGGCAGGGTGCAGGCGCT
>JANXVK010000567.1 GCA_025351675.1 Rhizobacter sp. | reverse complement strand
GATAGAACGCCGACAGCGCGCCGACCAGCCCGGTCATGATGGCCATCGGGTGCGCATCGCGCCGGAACCCACGCAGGAAGAACTGCATCTGCTCGTTGACCATCGTGTGATGGGTCACGAGGTGCGTGAACTCCACCTTCTGGGCCGGCGTCGGCAGCTCGCCCTTCAGCAGCAGGTAGCAGGTCTCGAGGTAGTCGCACTGCGTCGCCAGCTGCTCGATCGGGTAGCCGCGGTAGAGCAGCTCACCCTTGTCGCCGTCGATGTAGGTGATCGTCGAGTTGCACGACGCCGTCGACAGGAAGCCGGGGTCGTAAGTGAACTTGCCGGTTTGGGCGTAGAGCTTGCGGATGTCGATCACGTCCGGCCCGATCGTGCCCTTGTAGATCGGCAGGTCCATGGTCGGGCTGCCATCGGAGAACGACAGGGTGGCTTTCACGTCAGACGGGGTCATGAGCTTTCCTTGGTAGTGCAAAAGATGGAAGTACGCCAGCTGTCTCCGGCCGCGGGGCCTCTCGGTTCACTCGGAGGCATCTCGTCACGCGGGCACGCGCATCATGCGCAGCACCTGCACCACATCGTCGTCCAGCAACTCGCCTTCGGGCTGCTGGCGCGCGAGCAGCAGGTCGAGCAAGTCGTTGTCGGACAGGTCCATCAGCGTCAGCAGGCCCTGCGCCTGCGAGGTGGTCAAGCGCTTGTCGTGCCGCGCGAAGAAGCGCTCGATGAACAGATCGTTCTCGAGCAGGCCACGCCGGCAACGCCAGCGCAGCTTGCTCAACGCCCGTTCGTCGATCAGCGTGGCCACTTCTTCCATCGAAATCAGACGGCGCGGCGCACCATCAGTTCCTTGATCTTGCCGATCGCCTTGGTCGGGTTCAGGCCCTTCGGGCAGACATCGACGCAATTCATGATCGTGTGGCAGCGAAACAGGCGGTATGGATCTTCGAGGTTGTCGAGGCGGCCGGCGGTATCTTGGTCGCGGCTGTCGGCGATGAACCGATAAGCCTGCAACAAACCAGCGGGGCCGACGAACTTGTCGGGGTTCCACCAGAAGCTCGGGCAGGCGGTGGAACAGCTCGCGCACAGGATGCACTCGTACAGACCGTTCAGCTCATCACGTTCTTCGGGCGATTGCAGGCGCTCTTTCTCGGGCGGCGTCTCGTCGTTGACGAGGTAGGGCTTGATCGAGTTGTACTGCTTGAAGAACTGCGTCATGTCGACGATCAGGTCGCGGATCACCGGCAGGCCGGGCAACGGCTTGAGCACAATCACGCCGGGCAGCGTCAGCATGTTGGTCAGGCACGCGAGGCCGTTCTTGCCGTTGATGTTCATCGCGTCCGAACCACACACGCCTTCGCGGCAGGACCGCCGGAAACTCAGGGTCGGGTCGACGGCTTTGAGCTTGTTCAGCGCGTCCAGCAACATTCGCTCACTGCCGTCGAGCTCGACCTCGATCGTCTGCATCCGCGGCTTGGCGTCGGTATCGGGGTCGTAGCGGTAGATTTGAAAAACACGCTTCGTCATTGCTGCTGCCTCTGGAATTAGAACGTGCGGACCACGGGCGGGATCGACGCGACACTGAGCGGCGTCAGCTTGACGGGCTTGTAGTCGAGGCGATTGCCTTCGCTGTACCACAGGGAGTGTTTCAGCCACGTCACGTCGTTGCGACCGTTCGGGAACTCGGGCGAATCGCCGTAATCGTTCACGGTGTGAGCGCCACGGCTCTCGCGCCGGGCTGCGGCCGAAACCATCGTCGCCAGCGCCGCTTCGATCAGGTTGTCGACCTCGAGCGCTTCGATGCGCGCGGTGTTGAAGACCTTGGACTTGTCGGCCAAGTGAATACCCTTGACGCGCTCGGCCAGTGCCTTGACCGCGGCCACGCCTTCGTCCATCGACGCCTGGGTGCGGAAAACGCCAGCGTAGAACTGCATCGTCTTGCGAATGTCGTTGGCCACATCCTGCGCGTACTCGCCACCGGTCGTGCCTTCGTACCTCGCCAAGCGATTCAGCGTGTAGTCGGCGGCGTCGACGGGCAGCGGCTTGTGGGTCTTGCTCTTGAGCGCGCTGTCGACGATGTGGTTGCCCGCCGCCTTGCCGAAAACCAGCAGATCGAGCAGCGAGTTCGTGCCAAGGCGGTTCGCGCCGTGAACGCTCACACATGAGCATTCGCCGACCGCGTACAGGCCGTTCACGACCGAGTTGGGGTTGCCGTCCTTCGGCACCACGACCTGACCGTGGATGTTGGTCGGGACGCCGCCCATCTGGTAGTGGATCGTCGGCACGACCGGAATCGGCTCCTTCGTGATGTCGACGTTCGCGAAGTTCTGGCCGATCTCGAGCACGCTGGGCAACCGCTTGGCGATCGTCTCGGCACCGAGGTGCGTCATGTCGAGGACGATGTAGTCCTTGTTCGGCCCGCAGCCGCGGCCTTCCTTGATTTCCTGATCCATGCAGCGCGAGACGAAGTCGCGCGGCGCAAGATCCTTCAACGTCGGCGCGTAGCGCTCCATGAAACGTTCGCCGTCGCTGTTGCGCAGGATCGCACCCTCGCCGCGGCAACCTTCGGTCAGCAGCACGCCGGCACCGGCCACGCCGGTCGGGTGGAACTGCCAGAACTCCATGTCTTCGAGCGGCAGCCCGGCGCGCGCCGCCATGCCGAGCCCGTCGCCGGTGTTGATGAACGCGTTGGTCGAGGCGGCGAAGATGCGCCCCGCCCCGCCGGTGGCGAGCAGCACGGTCTTGGCTTCGAGAATGAAGACCTCGCCGGTTTCCATTTCGAGCGCGGTCACGCCGACCACATCGCCATCGGCGTCGCGGATCAGGTCGAGCGCCATCCACTCGACGAAGAAGTTCGTGCGCGCCTTGATGTTCTGCTGGTACAGCGTGTGCAGCATCGCGTGGCCGGTGCGGTCAGCGGCGGCGCACGCGCGCTGCACCGGCTTCTCGCCATAGTTGGCAGTGTGGCCGCCGAACGGGCGTTGGTAGATCGTGCCGTCGGGATTCCGGTCGAACGGCATGCCGAAATGCTCGAGTTCGTAGACGACCTTGGGCGCCTCACGGCACATGTACTCGATCGCGTCCTGGTCGCCGAGCCAGTCGGATCCCTTCACGGTGTCGTAGAAGTGATAGTGCCAGTTGTCTTCGCTCATGTTGCCGAGCGAGGCGCCGATGCCGCCTTGCGCGGCAACCGTGTGCGAGCGGGTCGGGAACACTTTCGAGAGCACCGCGACGTTGAGGCCCGCGAGCGAGAGTTGCAGTGACGCGCGCATGCCCGAACCGCCGGCGCCGACGATGACCACGTCGAACTTGCGCCGCGAGAGCGAGGCCGTGCCGGCCGACATCTGAGGAATACCCGCTTGCATTGTCAAAATCTCCAAAGAACCTGGATGGCCCAGCCGGCACAGCCGACCAGCCAGACGATCGTCGCCACCTGCAGCGCAAGGCGCGCGCCGACGCTTTTCACGTAATCCATCAGCACGTCACGCACGCCGACCCACACGTGCACGAGGAGTGAAATGATCACAACGAAGGTCAGCACCTTCATCCACTGTTTCGAGAAGATGCCGGCCCACTTGTCGTAGCCCATCTCGCCGGGCAGCAACACTTGGACGATGACAGCGAGCGTGAACAGCGCCATCAGCGCGGCGGTGACGCGCTGCGAGAGCCAGTCGCGCAGACCGTAGTGCGCGCCGACGACGGTGCGCTTCGAACCGTAACTCTGTGCCATGTGCGGGCGCCTCAGAAGAAAAACAGCTTCGCGCCGAGCGCGAGCGTGAGCACGACGCTGACGACCAGCGTGAACACCGCCGATGAGCGGCCGAACTGCAAGGTAACCGCGTGCGTCGCGTCCATCCACAGGTGGCGCAGCCCGGCTATCAGGTGGTGCAGGTAGGCCCAGATCAGCGCCAGCGCGACGAGCTTGTAGAACCAGCCCGGCAGGAAGCCGGTGCCCGTGGCGAACACCGAGGTGAACTGGCTGTAGGTGATCTCGGAGGTGAGGCTGGTGTCGAACATCCATATGATGAACGGCAGCAGGATGAACATCACCAAGCCGCTGACACGATGTAGGATCGACACCACGCCGGCCACCGGGAGCCGGTAGCCGAGCGCATCGATCAGTTTCATGTTCCCGCCGGGTCTTTGTTTTTTTGCAATCTCTGCCATGAAGCAACCTTGTTCAAATCTGTCGAAACCGCTGCGTAGCGAAGAGATTTTATTGCAATGCAGCACAGTTCACAGCTACCGCATTTGAAATGACCCATTCCGGGGCGCGCCGCGCATCAGCTGAGATCATTGCGATAGTAATGTGACGTTGTGCTGTAAAGGCCGCGGCGCAGTTCGACCGGCTTGTCGCCGTAAGTCATCGACAACCGCTCGACACTCAGCAGCGGCGCATCGACCTTCAGCGCAAGCACCGCGGCGCTCGGCGCATCGGCTGCGACGGCGCGAATCTTCTCTTCGGCCCGAATCATGCGCACGCCGAACTCTGACTCGAACAGACCGTACATCGGCCCGCGATGAGCAGCGAGCCGCTCGGCCGTCAACCCCTTGAACAGCGCCGACGGCAGCCAGATGTCGTCGAGCACGACCGGCGTTTCGCGAAACGACAGCACGCGCCGCACGCGGATCACCGGGTCGCTGACGCGCAACTGCAACGCCCGCGCGATTTCCGCGGGTGCACGCTGGCGTTTGCAGTCGATGAGCCGGCGCGTCATGCCGCCAGCCTCGCCCGTGTCCGGCATCAGGCGCAAGAACCGGAACTGCACATGCTCCTCTGCATGCGTCGCAACGAAAGTGCCCTTGCCCTGCCGGCGAACCAGCAGGTTCTCGGCCGCGAGCTCGTCGATCGCCTTGCGCACCGTGCCTTGGCTCACCTTGAAGCGCGCCGCGAGCTCCATCTCGCTCGGAATCGCCTCGCCCGGCCGCCACTCGGCGTGTTGCAGGCTCTTCGTCATCAGCGCCTTGATCTGCTGATACAGCGGGCTGAAAGCGGGGCCGAGGGCCGCGTCGGGCAGCGCAGGCGGTAGGGTCACTGACATCACCCGATTGCAGCACAAAGCGCCGGCACCGGCTGTGCGAAGACTGATTGATGTCTTATAGAAGACAGAAGAGTCGACGATTTACGATGAAAACCGGGGGGAGCCGGCGGTTCGCCAATCAGACTGGCCTAAACTCGCCGACGATCTTTTCCCACCATCCCCAACCGGAGAATTCGCATGAGCAAGAAACCCGTTCGCGTCGCCGTCACCGGCGCTGCCGGCCAGATCGGCTACGCCGTCCTGTTCCGCATCGCCTCGGGCGAAATGCTGGGCAGGGACCAGCCGGTCATTCTGAGCCTGCTCGAAGTACCGATGGAAAAGCCACAGGCCGCGCTCAAGGGCGTGATCATGGAACTCGAAGACTGCGCGTTCCCGCTGCTCGTCGGCATCGAAGCCCACGGCGACCCGATGACGGCGTTCAAGGGCGCCGACTACGCGTTGCTCATCGGCTCACGCCCGCGCGGCCCGGGCATGGAGCGCGCCGAGTTGCTCGCCGTCAACGCCGAGATCTTCACCGCGCAGGGCAAGGCGCTCGACAAGGTCGCGAGCCGCAACGTCAAGGTGCTGGTGGTCGGCAACCCGGCCAACACCAACGCGTACATCGCGATGAAGAGCGCGCCCAGCCTGCCGCGCGAGAACTTCACCGCGATGCTGCGCCTGGACCACAACCGCGCGCTGAGCCAGATCGCCGCGAAGACCGGCACGATGGTGGCCGACATCGAGAAACTCGCCGTCTGGGGCAACCACTCGCCGACCATGTACGCCGACTACCGTTTCGCGACGATCGGCGGCGCGAGCGTGAAGGACATGATCAACGACCAGGTCTGGAACGCCGAGACCTT
>JANXVK010000551.1 GCA_025351675.1 Rhizobacter sp. | reverse complement strand
CTGAGCCTCACTCGCATGGCCACCACGATCAAGGACGTCGCACGCGTGGCCGGCGTTTCCGTCGCCACCGTCTCCCGCGCCTTGAACGGCCACGCGAACGTGACCGAGCAGACGCGCGCGCACGTGATGGGCGTGGTCGCGCAGCTGCGCTTCGTGCCGTCGAGCGCGGCGCAAAGCATGATCACGCGACGCACCCACACGGTCGGCGCGCTGCTGCCCGACCTGCACGGCGAATACTTCTCGGAGCTGATCCGCGGCATCGACCTCGCCGCCCGTGCGCGCGGCCTGCACCTGCTGGTATCGAGCTCGCATGGCGACGCGGCCGAAGCCGCCGCCGCGCTGCGCGCGATGAATGGCCGGGTCGACGGGCTGCTCGTGATGTCGCCGCACGTCAGCGCCGACTTCCTCTGGGGCAACGTGTCGGATGATCTGCCCGCGGTGCTGATGAACACCCACGTCGCTGGCGGCAAGCACTCGTCGTTCGCGGTCGACAACCACGGTGGAGCCTACGCGATGGTGCGGCACCTGGTCGAGCGCGGCCACCGCGACATCGCCTTCGTCGCCGGCCCCGAGCGCAACTTTGAAGCGCAGGAGCGCCTGCGCGGCTACCGCGCCGCCATCGCCGACCTGTTGCCCGGCTGCGGCGAGCAGGTGCTCCAAGGCGACTTCACGCAGGAGTCGGGTTTTCGCGCCGGCAACCAGGTCGTGGCGCTGACGCGCCGGCCGAGCGCGGTGTTCGCGAGCAACGACATGATGGCAATCGGCTGCCTCTCGGCACTGACCGAGGCCGGCGTCCAGGTGCCGCGCGACATCGCACTTGCCGGCTTCGACGATATCCCCATCACCCGCTACGTGAACCCGCCGCTGACCACCGTGCGCGCGCGCATCACCGAGCTAGGCGGCCTCGCGCTGGAACGGCTCGCGTCGGCGATCGAGGAGCCCGAGCGCCACATCCCGCTGCACCAGACCTTGCGCGCCGACCTGATCGTGCGCCAGTCGACGGCAGTCTCCACCTTGCCGACGAACGGCCTCAACAGTTCGTAGTGTTTCTTCGCCCGCGGCGAAAGTGCTCCGGAGACGCCGATGCCGCGGTTCTTTCCACCCCCACAGAGCTTTTAACCAAACAAAGGCCGACCATGAGACAAGACCCCCGATTCCAGATCCGCGCCCTTGCGGCCGCCGCGCTGCTCGCGCTCGCGGTGCCCGCTGTGGCCCAGTTGAGCAGCGCCACCGTGCGCGGTGCTGTCACCGGCGAGGCCAAGGCCCAACCCGGCGCGACCGTCACGGCGACCAACACGGCCACCGGCCAGGTCACCCGCACCACGAGCCGCGCCGATGGCAGCTACGTGCTCGTCGGCCTCGCGCCGGGGAGCTACAAGGTCGAGACCACGATCGCCGGCTTCGCGCCCCAGGTCGAGACGCTCACGGTGCAGATCGGTCAGACCATCGACCTCGATGTGTCGCTGTACCGCCCGGGCGCCGCGCAGCTCAACACCGTCACGGTGGTCGGTGCTGCCGGGCTCGATCGCAAGACCTCCGAGGTCGGTACCAACGTGAGCCGCAAGCAAATCGAGAACCTGCCGCAGGTCACGCGCAACTTCCTCGCGTTCGCCGATCTGGCGCCGGGCGTGCGCTTCGACGTCGACCAGACGACCGGCCAGGTCAAGGTGCAGAGCGGCGCGCAGAACCAGGACAACATCAACATCTTCATCGACGGCGTCAGCCAGAAGAACAACATTCTGCGCGGCGGTGCGGCGGGCATGGATTCGACCCGCGGCAACCCCTTCCCGCAATCGGCGATCGCCGAGTACAAGGTCATCTCGCAGAACTACAAGGCCGAGTTCGACCAGGTCAGCAGCGCGGCGATCACGGCCGTCACCAAGTCGGGCACGAACGAGCTGCACGGCGATGTGTTTTGGGACCACACCGGCTCCAACCTGACCGCCTACAGCCCGTTCGAAAAGGCCAACCAGGCGAACGGCGTGGACCGCGCGAAGTTCGGGCAAGACCAGTACGGCTTCACGCTCGGCGGCCCGATCAAACAGGACGTGGCGCACTGGTTCATCGCCTACGAAGGCAAGAACATCCAGTCGCCGCGCAGCGTCGGGTTCGCCAACGTCGCCGGGCTGATTCCGAATGCCGGCTTGGGGCCGTCGTTCATCGCGATGCAAGGTTCGAACAACCAGGAGTTCAAGGAAAACCTGCTGTTCGGCAAGATCGATCTCGACGTCGCCGACAACCAGCAACTCGAACTCACGGGCCGCATTCGGCGCGAGAAAGACTTCGTCGCCGAGAACGTGACCCTGAGCGCGCCGGGCAACGACAAGAACCGTGCGAACGATGAAACCCGGCTCGACCTGAAGCACACGTGGAACGGCCCGACACTGCTGAACGAAGCGCGCATCGGCTACGAAAAGTACCAGTGGCACCCGCACTCGGCGATCAACCAGCCCGAGATCAAGTGGTCGGTTTCGCCGACGAACTCGACCAGCGACGCGCGCGAGTTCGTCTGGACCGGCGGCTCGCCCGACAACCAGGACCGTGCCCAGAAGGGTTTTCTGTTGCAGGACGACGCGACTTGGACCGGTGTGGCCGGGCACACGATCAAAGGCGGCGCCAAGCTCAAATTCATGAGCTACGACCTGTCGGGTACGTCGGCCGGCGTCGAGGTCTACCGCAAGCTGCTCAACAACACGACCGGCCAGCCGGTCATGTTCGGCGCGAACGACTATTTCTCGAAGGACTCGATCCTCGCACCCGTCTCGGTCACCTACAAGAACCGGCAGTTCGGCATCTACCTGCAAGACGACTGGGCCGTGACCAAGCAGCTCGAACTCAACCTGGGCGTGCGCTGGGACCACGAGAGCAACGCGCTGAACAACGACTACACGACGCCGGCAGACCGCGTCGCCGCGCTGTTCTCGCTCGAGCCGCAAGCCGGCGGCGTGTCCACGGGGCGTGGCGCCTCGCCGGCCGGCATTCCGGTCGCGCCGGGGCAGACGTACGACCAGTCGCTCGCGAAGGGCGGTGTCAACATCCGTGACTACATCGCCACAGGCGGCAACCGCAAGCCGTTCACCGGTGCGATCCAGCCGCGCTTGGGCTTCTCGTACGACATCACCGGCGACAAGAACCTGGTGGCGTTCGGTGGCCTCGGCCGCGCCTACGACCGCGCCATGGCGAACCACGCGCTCGACGAGACGCAGAAGAACCTGCAGCCGAACGGCGAAATCTGGCTGATCAAGAACGATCACAAGATGCCGTACACCGACCAGTTCAGCCTCGGCTTGCGCAAAGGCGTGGGTGTGTGGAACACCGAGGTGGGCGTGACCTACTCCGATTCGCACAACCAGTTCAACTGGACCGGTGGCAACCGCGACCCGCAAGGCGGCTTCGGCAACCAGTCGCCGATCGACCCGCTGTGGGGCGGGCCGAATGGCTTCGGCACCTTGATTTTGGGTGACTTCAACGGCCGCGCCAAGACCTCGACCGTCTACCTCAAGGCCGACAAGCCCTACACCACGTCGGCGGGCTGGGGCTTCGGCATCACCTACACCTACAGCGACGCGAAGACGACGAACAAGGAGTGGACCAACGACATCTTCAACTGGACGGCCGGCCGCTCGACCTCGAGCTTCAACCCGTCGAAGGATGTCGAGCGCCACCGCATCGTCGCCTCGGGCGTGACCGACGGCCTGCTGCCTTGGGGCATGCTGTTCTCAGCGAAGCTGACGCTGGGCTCCGGCCTGCCGTACCGCATCACCGACTGCTCGCAGGGCTTCAACAACTGCGTGTCGCGAAAGGGTGAGGCGAACACGTTCCGCCAGTTCGACATCGGCATCGGCAAGGACTTGGCGCTCGGCATCGGCACGCTGACCTTCCGCGCCGACATCATCAACCTGTTCAACACGACCAACTACGGCAGCTACGACGATTGGGGCGGTGGCCCGGGCACCCCGCCGAATGTGAACTATCTGGGAGGCGACAATCTCCACACGGGGGTGCCGACCGGAGTATCGGGCCCAATGCGGCAGGTGAAACTTTCGATGCGCTACAGGTTCTGATCGTTTCGGCTCTGACGACCGGAGCCTGCAATGCGGGCGGGTGCCACCCGGCGCTCGCCCCACCTCAACCTTCACTTTCCTCAATGCCCGAACTCACCCGACGCCGCCTGCTGCATTGGGGCGGTGCCGCCGCCTTGGTCCCGTTGGCCGGCTGCATGTCGTTCTACCAGTCGGCACTGCTGCGCAGCCCGGTCTACGACACCAGCGCCGCCGATGCCGTGTCGAGCGCAGCCGCACCGATCGAGCCACCGGCCATCGCGGCCCGCACCGCGCTGTCGCCGCTGTTCGAGGACATCGAGCGCCGCACCTTCGAGTTCTTCTGGCAGACCGCCAACCCGCTCAACGGCATGGTGCCCGATCGCTTCCCGAGCCCGTCGCCGTGCAGCATCGCTGCGGTCGGCTTCGCGCTCACTGCTTACGTGATCGGCGCCGACCGCGGCTTTGTCACGCGTGAGCAGGCGCGCGAACGCGTGCTGACCACGGTGCGCTTCTTTCGCAACGCGCCGCAAGGCGCGCAGCCGCGCGGCATGACCGGCTACAAGGGATTTTTCTACCACTTTCTCGACATGAAGACCGGCCAGCGCGCGCCGAAGAGTGAACTCTCGACCGTCGACACCGCGCTGCTGATCGGCGGCATGCTGCACGCCCAGGCCTTCTTCGATGGCGATCACCCCGACGAAGTCGCGATCCGCGAGGATGTCGACCAGATCTACTGGCGCATCGACTGGAAGTGGGCACAGGTGCGCGGCCAGCTGATCAGCATGGGCTGGAGCCCCGAAAAGCAGTTCATTCCGCACGACTGGAACGGCTACAACGAGGCAATGCTGGTCGTGCTGCTCGCGCTCGGCTCGCCGACGCACCCGGTCGAAGAGGGCGCGTGGAGCGCCTGGAGCGAGAGCTACCGCGGCACCTGGGGCCGCTTCATGGGCTACGAGCACCTGAGCTTCGCGCCGCTCTTCGGCCACCAGTATTCGCATGTGTGGATCGACTTCCGCGGCCTGCAGGACGCGACCATGCGCCAGCGCGGCATCGACTACTTCGAGAACACCCGCCGCGCCGTCTACGCGCAGCGCGCGTACGCGATCGCGAACCCGAACGGCTGGTTCGAGTACGGCGCCAACGTTTGGGGCTTCACGGCCTGCGATGGCCCGGGCACGATGCGCGAGAAAGACCGCAACGGCCGGACGCGCTACTTCCTCGATTACTCGGCGCGCGGCGCCGGCCGCAACCACACGGTCGACGACGGCACGATCGCGCCGACCGCGGCGATCTCGTCGCTGCCGTTCGCGCCCGAGATCGTGATCCCGGCGGTCCGGGAGATGCACGCGCGCTACGGCTTCTACATCTACCAGAAGTACGGCTTCATCGATTCGTTCAACCGCAGCTTCACGGCAGCCGACGTGCAGCTCACCGACGGCCGCGTCGACCCCGGCTTCGGGTGGCTCGCGAACGACTACTTGGGCATCGACCAAGGCCCGATCCTGGCGATGATCTGCAACTACCGCAACGAGCTGGTCTGGGACGACATGCGCACGTGCGTGCCGATTCGCCGCGGGCTCGAGCGGGCCGGCTTCAGCGGCGGCTGGTTGTCGAAGCCGAAGAGCGGCTGATGAGCGCGCGACAGGCCGTGGTGCGCTCGTGATCCCGGCAAGGCGCGGCGCGCTGAAGGGTCTGGGCGCGCTCGCCGCCCTTGGCACGATGGGCGGCACAGCAGCGCTCGCCGGTTGCGGCCGGCGCGACGACCCGAACGGACCGCTGCATTTCTGGGCGATGGGCCGCGAGGCCGAGGTCGTCGCTGAGTTGCTGCCGGCGTTCCACGCCCGCCATCCCGGCCTGCAGGTGCGCGTGCAGCAACTGCCGTGGACGGCCGCGCACGAGAAGCTGCTGACCGCCTACGCCGGCGATTCACTGCCCGACCTCTGCCAGCTCGGCAACACCTGGCTGCCCGAGTTCACCGCGCTCGATGCGCTCGAGCCGCTCGATGCGCGCATCGCTTCGTCGAGCGTCCAACGCGACGACTACTTCGCCGGCATCCTCGACACCAACGTGATGCCGACCGCACAAGGCGCGCGGCTGTTCGGCCTGCCGTGGTACGTCGACACGCGGCTGCTGTTCTACCGCACCGACCTGCTGCGCGCAGCCGGCTTCGCCGAGGCGCCGCAGACCTGGGGCGAGTGGATGGACGCGATGCGCGCGATCAAGCGGCGCAGCGGAACGCAGGGTGACAACCGCTTCGGCGCGCTGCTGCCGCTGAACGAGCCCGACCCGCTGTTCGCGTTTGGCCTGCAACAAGGCGCGCTGCTCAGTGATGACGACACGCGCGGCGCGTTCTCGAAGCCGGCGTTCCGGCGCGCGCTCGACTTCTATGCCGGCATCTTTCACGAAGGGCTCGCGCCTGCGATGACCGACACGCAGATCTCGAACGTCTGGGATGAATTCGCGCGCGGCATGTTCACGTTCTACGTCAGCGGGCCGTGGAACATCGGTGAGTTCCGGCGCCGCTTGCCGGCGTCGATGCAGGGCCAGTGGGCGACCGCGCCGCTGCCGGGTCCGGAGGGGCCGGGTGTGTCGACCGCCGGCGGATCGAGCCTGGTGCTGTTCAAGAGCAGCCCGCGCAAGGAGGCGGCCTGGAAGCTGATCGAGTTTTTGAGCCAGACCGACACGATGCAACGCTTTCACGCGCTGACCGGTGACCTGCCGCCGCGCCGCAGCGCGTGGCGCGCGCCGGCGCTCGCGAACGATGTGACCTCGCAGGCGTTCGCGCGGCAGCTGGAGCGCGTGCGACCCGCGCCGAAGATTCCCGAGTGGGAGCGCATCTTCCAGGAGATGCAGCAGACCGCGCAGCGCGTGGTTCAGCGCACGCAGAGTGCCGACGCGGCGACCGCGCAGCTCGATGCGTGGGTCGATGCGTTGCTGGAGAAGCGGCGCTGGTTGCGCGCTCGCACAGGGCGCGCGACGTGAGAAAGGTCGGCACCGTCGGCTGGGCGCTCGCCGCGCCCGCGCTCGTCGTGATCGCGGTGTTCTTCGCGGTGCCGGTCGTCTCCGGTCTGCTGCTGAGCCTGACCGACTTCGACCTCTACGCGCTCGCCGACATCTCGACGCTGCGCTTCGTCGGTCTGGACAACTACGCGCGCCTGCTGCAGACGCCGCTGTTCTGGCAAGCGCTCGGCAACACGTTTTACTTCGTCGTCGTCGGCGTGCCGTTGTCGATCGGCCTGTCGCTCGCGGCGGCGCTGCTGCTCAATGCGCGCGTCGCGAAATGGCAGCCGTTCTTCCGCACCGCGCTGTTCGCGCCGGTCGTGACGACGGTCGTCGCGGTCGCGGTGATCTGGCGCTACCTGCTGCACACGCGCTACGGCCTGATCAACCAGGGCCTGACGGCGGTCGGCATCGACCCCGTCGACTGGCTCGGCAACCCGCACTGGTCGATGCCCGCGATCATTCTGTTCGCGGCCTGGAAGAACTTCGGCTACAACATGATCATCCTGCTCGCCGCGCTGCAGGCGGTGCCGCGTGAGCTCTACGAATCGGCGCGCGTCGACGGCGCCAAGCCGCTGCGCCAGTTCGTCGACCTGACCTTGCCGATGCTGACGCCCGCGCTCGTGATGGTCGGCATCATGACGATCTCGGGTTACTTCCAGCTCTTCGCCGAACCGTATGTGATGACGCAGGGCGGGCCGCTGCGCAGCACCGTCAGCGTGCTCTACTTCATGTACGAAGAGGGTTTTCGCTGGTGGAACCTGGGCAACGCCAGCGCGGTCGCGTTCCTGCTGTTCGTCGTGATCTTCTCCGTCAGTTGGGTGCTGCTGCGCTTCGACCGTGACCCGACCGGAGCGACGGCATGAACGCGCGCTGGGCGGTGTGGGTCGTGAATGGCCTGTTGGCCGGGCTCGCATTCGTCAGTCTGTTCCCGCTGCTGTGGATGCTGTCGGTCTCGTTCATGCCGGCCGGCGCGTCGAGCACCTTGCCGACGCCGATCTTCCCGTCGCGCGTCACGCTGGACAACTATCGCCAGCTGTTCGGCAGCATCGGCATGGGCCGCTACCTGCTCAACAGCTTTGCACTCGCCGTGCTCGCGACGCTGATCTCGGTCAGCTTCAACGTGATGGCCGGCTACGCGTTTGCCAAGCTGAAGTTCCGCGGCCGCGATCGCGTCTTCAAGACGCTGCTCGGCGCGCTCGTGATCCCCGGTCAGGTCGCGATGCTGCCGCTGTTCCTGATGCTCAAGCCGCTCGGGCTGATCAACAGCTACGCTGGCGCCGTCGTGCCGATGATGGCGAGCGTGTTCGGCATCTTTCTCGTGCGCCAGTTCGCGCGCGGCATCCCCGACGACCTGCTCGAAGCAGCTCGCATCGACGGCGCGGGCGAGTGGCGCATCTTCCTGACGATCATCGTGCCGGTGCTGACGCCGGTGCTCGCCACGCTCGCGATCTTTTCGTTCCTCGGCAGCTGGAACGACTTCATGTGGCCGCTGATCGTGCTGACCGACGACTCGCTGCACACGCTGCCGGTCGCGCTCGCCGGCCTGGCGCGCGAGCACGTTCAGGACAACGAGCTGATGATGGCCGGTTCGGTCGTGACGATCCTGCCGGTGCTGCTCGTGTTCCTCGCGCTGCAGCGGCACTACATGGCGGGGCTGATGGCCGGGAGCGTGAAAGGATGATGCGGAAGCTGTTCGCAGCGTGCGCGCTCGTGTGCGCGACGGGTGCCCACGCGCAGGATCGCACCCTCGATGACTTCGAGAATCTCGCGGCCTGGAAGGTCAGCGCCACCGACGACGTGAAGGCCGCGCTGCGCGCCGCCGACGGCCCGCACGGCAAAGCGCTGTGCGTCGACTTCGATTTCGGCAAGGTCACCGGCTACATCAGCGCGCAGCGCGCGCTGCCGATCGATTACCCGGCGCGCTACGAGTTCACGCTGGACATGCGCGGCGACGCGCCGCCGAACGCGTTCCAGTTCAAGCTGGTCGACGCCAGCGGCGAGAACGTCTGGTGGGGGCGGCGCGACGAGTTCCGTTTTCCGCACGACTGGCAGACGCTGAAGTTCCGCCAGCGCCAGATCGAGTTCGCATGGGGGCCGACGACCGACAAGGCGCTGCGCCAGACCGCGTCGATCGAGCTCGTGATCGCGTCCGGCACAGGTGCCGGGAAAGGCAGCGCGTGCTTCGATCGACTCACGTTGCGGCAGTTGCCCGATGTCGCGCCGCCGATTCCGGTGCCGGTGATGCGCGCAGATGGGCTGAGCGTCGACTACGGCCTGGCGCGCGAGTTCGGCGCGCTCGCGTTGCGCTGGCGCGCCGGCGCGGCGGCGCAGCGCTACGACATCGAGCTGTCGGACGACGGCGTGCAGTGGCGCCGCGTGCGCCATGTCGAACGTGCGCGTGGCGATGCGCAGACGCACTGGCTGCCGGAGTCCGAGGCGCGCTTCGTGCGCGTCCTGCCTGACGCGGCCAGCCCGCGCGCCGCACTCGACGCGATCGAGCCGCGCGAGGCGCCGACCGCGAACGCCTTCTTCATGCAACTCGCCAAGACTGCGCCGCGCGGCGCCTACCCGCGTGCGTACGCGAACGAGCAGTCGTACTGGACCGTGCTCGGCGTTGATGGCGCGCGGGTGGCGTCGCTGTTGAACGAAGACGGCGTGCTGGAGCCGGTGCCGGGTGTCGGCGCGCTCGAACCCTTTCTCGTCGCCGACGGGCGACTGCTCAACTGGGCCGATGCGAAGATCATGCACAGCCTGCGCGATGGCGATTTGCCGATGCCGGCCGTGCACTGGCATGTTGCCGACAAACGCGGCGATCTCACGCTCGACATCGAAGCCTTCGGCCACGGCACGCCCGAGGCCGCAC
Organism: Rhizobacter sp.; assembly: GCA_025351675.1. Taxonomy (GTDB): domain Bacteria; phylum Pseudomonadota; class Gammaproteobacteria; order Burkholderiales; family Burkholderiaceae_C; genus LMDS01. The sequence continues at coordinate 3,000 of JANXVK010000551.1, read as the reverse complement.
AGGCGCTGGCGCGCTACACCGTGCGCAATCGCGGCAAGACAACCCGCACGGTCACGCTCGCGCTTGCGTGGCGGCCGTTTCAGGCGAATCCGCCGACGCAGTTTCTCGCGCACCCGGGCGGCGCGAGCGCGGTCGAGTCGATCGAGTGGAACGGTCGCGCGCTGGTCGTCAATGGCGTGCCGCGCGTGCAGCCGCTGAGCGCGCCGACTGGCGTGCGCATCGAGCCATTCGCGGCCGGGCCGGTCGGCGACTGGCTGCGCAACCCCGATTCGAGCAACGAGCCGATGCGCGTGCAGGACGACGCCGGCTTCGCGAGCGCCGTGCTGCGCTACGAGCTGCAGCTGCGGCCCGGCGAATCGCGCAGCGTCGTGGCCGCGCTGCCGGTGAGCGGCACGCCGATCGCGCCGACGCTGGCGAACTTCGCACGCGAAGAGCGCCGTGTTGCCGCGCTGTGGCGCGAGCGCCTTGACCGCGTGCGCATCAGCGGCCCGGGCGAAGTCGCCGACGTGGCCGCGACCTTGCGCGCCGCCCTCGGCCACATTCTCGTCAACCGCAGCGGCCCCGCGCTGCAGCCTGGCGCGCGCGCCTATGCGCGTTCGTGGATCCGCGACGGCGCGCTGACCTCGTCGGCGCTGCTGCGCCTCGGCCACGCCAACGAGGCGCGCGACTTTCTGCAATGGTTCGCGCCGTTCCAGTTCAAGAACGGCAAGGTGCCGTGCTGTGCGACCGCGCGCGGCGCCGACCCGGTGCCCGAGAACGACAGCGACGGGGAGTTCGCGTTCGCGGTCGCCGACCTGTGGCACTACACGCGTGACGCGCAGGCCGTGCGCGCGCTGTGGCCGAACGTGCGCGCGGCCGTTGAGCACATGGAGCTGCTGCGTCAGAGCGAGCGCACCGAGAAGAATCGCCCGCCCGAGCAGAGCGAGGGCTCCCAGTCCCCGGAACGCGCCGCCTATTTCGGCCTGATGCCGCCGTCGATCAGCCACGAGGGCTACTCCGACAAGGCCGCCTACTCGTACTGGGACAACTTCTGGGCTTCGATCGGGTACCGAAGTGCCGTCGAGCTCGCGCAGGCGCTGAACCTGCCCGACGACGCACAGCGCATCGCCGCGCAGCGCGACGAGTTCAACGCCGACCTGCTGCGCTCGATCAAAGCGAGCACGCGCTGGCACAAGCTCGACGTGCTGCCCGGTGCGGCCGACCGCGGCGATGTCGACCCGACCTCGAGCACCGTCGCGCTGAGCCCTGGCGGCCTGTATGGAAGCGCGCCCGGCACGTTGCCCGATGCGCTGGTGCGCAACACTTTCGAGCGCTATTGGCGCGACTTCGCGCTGCGCGCGAAGAACGAAGCCGCCGGCATCCGCCATGGCGACGGCGCCTACACGCCCTACGAATGGCGCAACGTCGGCGCACTCGTGCGGCTCGGCGAGCGCGAGCGGGCGCTGCAGGCGATGGCGTACTTCAATCGCGATCGCCGCCCGGCCGGCTGGAAGCAGTGGGCCGAGGTCGTCGTGCGCGATCCGCGCGAGCCGCGTTTCCTGGGCGACATGCCGCACGGCTGGGTCGCCTCGGATCAGATCCGCTCGGTGCTGGACCTGTTCGCGTACGAGCATGAAGGCGAGCGTGCGCTGGTGCTCGCGGCCGGCGTGCCGCTGGCCTGGCTCGACGGGCCCGGCTTGAAGATCGACGGCCTGCGCACACCGTACGGCCGGCTCGGCTGGCAGGCGCGGGCGCGCACGGTTGCAGGCCGCACGACGATCGCGTTCGCGCTGAAGGCGCTGCGCACGCAGCCACCCGGCGGCATCGAGTTGCGCGGGCCGTGGCCGAGGGATGCGCGGGTGTCGATCGATGGCCGCCCGGTCCCGACGCCGGCCGACCGGATCACGCTGCTGGGCGCGCCGGTGCGGGTGCGCATCGAGTTCCCGGCCGAGGCGGCTGCGAAGTGAGCGAGGTAAACCGATGCCGAATCGTCGTGACTTCATCGGCTGGGCAACTGCCGCGGCCGTGCTGCCAGGCTGCGCGATGACCGCTTCGCTGCCCGCCGGCGAGCACGCGCAGGCCTTCACTGGCGTGAGCCGCAAGCCGGTGTCGCTGCGCTACCTGATCTGGATTCCCGAAGCGGTCGATCGACCGCCCGGCGGTTGGCCGCTGGTGATCTTTCTGCACGGCTCGGGCGAACGCGGCGACGAGCTCGCGAAGGTCAAGGCGCACGGGCCTGGCAAGTACGCTGCGGCCGGCCGCAAGTTTCCCTTCGTGCTGGTCGCGCCGCAGCTGCCCGAGCAGCAGCAATGGGATCCTGACGCGCTGGAGCTGCTGCGCGCCGACTTGGTCGCGCGCCTGCCCGTCGACCCGAACCGCGTGCTGCTGACCGGCCTGAGCCTCGGTGGCTACGGCGCTTGGGACTACGCCGTTGCGTACCCCGATCGCCTCGCCGCAATCGCACCGGTCTGCGGCATCGGCGACCCCGAGCGCGCCGCGGCCATCGCCGGGCTGCCGATCTGGGCCTTTCACGGCGCGCTCGACGACGCGGTGCCGTTGGCCGGCGATCTCGCGATGGTCAACGCGGTGCGCGCCGCCGGTGGCCGGCCGAGGTTCACGGTCTACCCCGACATCGGCCATAACGCGTGGGATCCGGCCTATGCCGACCCGGCGCTTTACGATTGGTTGCTCGCCCAGCGCCGTGGCCAGCCGATGCGGGAGTGAACAGGCGCTCAAGTAGCCGACGGGCTCGCCGATAAACCGGGCAGGACTCCATCTGCCGAACACCGCCATGTACCGCCGCTCAATCATCACCCTCGTCTTCGCCAGCAGCCTGCTCGCGGGTTGCGACATGCTGGGCGGCGCGCTGGGCATCGAATCGCCCGAGAAGGTGGCAGCCGCGCGCGAGGCCGACGGCAAAGCCATCGGCGGCGCCTGCCGCCATGCCGGCCGCGCGATCGAAGACTGCTACGCGCTGAACAAGCGGGCCGACAAGGCCTCGGTGTTCGCCGGCTGGCGCGA